>CAZBJM010000018.1:0-29456 GCA_964492225.1 uncultured Methanosarcinales archaeon | reverse complement strand
CGTACCTGCCACCACAGCAAGCACCACACACCACCAACCTTACTCAGATCATCGTACCTGCTACCACAGCAAGCACCACACACCACCAACCTTACTCAGATCATCGTACCAGCCACCACAGCAGGCACCACGCACCGACCAACTCATACTCCACTTTTTAAATAACTACCTGGGATAAAAGCAAGTTATGTTTTGGAGATACTTTGCTTAAGACCTTGCCTTTATTCCGTTTTGTAGTCATATACTTCCGTTTTTCTTACCCATGTCCTGGGTCATGCAGTTGCTTCATTTGCCGCTTAAGCACCTGCAAACTCTAGTTTGCTATAAAACTATATAAATATATCTATAGTAAGATGTATAATAATTATCATCATTATCATACAGATGCTTTTAAAAGTAAGACCTTTACTATGCCACTCCCAGATAAAAGATCGCTTGTACTGTTGGCAAATCACAATCCAGTGCCTATTTCAGTGCTTTCTATGCGCATCGAAGAAAAAGGGTCCAGAGGGCACTGGACAAAAATAAAAAGTGGAAGAGTAACTATTTCATTGCCATTTCCACAAGGTCGATGATATCCAGCACTTCAACGGAAGGATCTCCGCGTTTAAGATTTGTCCTGCATAGAGGACAGGAAGTGATAAGATGGTCCACGCCGCTTGGAATATCGCTCAAACGCCTCTTTGAAAGCTCCAGTGACAGCTCTGGGTAACCCCTGAGCACACCGCCCCCTGCGCCACAACACCTCGACCTCTCACGGTTGTTCTTCATTTCCTCAAGATCACAGATAGTGGTTATTATCTTACGCGGAGCATCAAAGACACCATTGCACCTGCCCAGATGACAGGGGTCATGATAACTTACCTTAATACCAAGTCTTTCCAAATTAAGCTCAGAAAGACGCTCTGCAAGGAACTCAGAAACGTGGACCACCTTAAGCTCCCCGGGATAATCGTTCTTAAGAGTAGTATAACAGCCGGCACAACCTGTAATTATAGTATGGGCCCCTGTAGCCCTTATTTGTTCCAGGTTCCTTGAAATAAGGTCCTGTGGATCTGAACCGGTACGCAGGAGTGGAGAGCCACAGCACACCTCATCCTTTAGCACGGTCACATCGAACCTTTTGAGAATATCGAAAGTACGCTTGGTGAGCTCAGGATAACGGTAAGAGCCCAGACAGCCTGCAAAATAAACATATCCGGCCATGTCTTTGACATCCTTTGCTGAATCACCAAGCCACGCCGTTCTCTTACCCTTCTCACCAAGAGAGTTGCCAAACTCCTTGGCCCGGGAGACAATATCCGTCTGGGCCCTGCTCATCTTCCCCTGTGACACCAGAATATGCCTTGTATGCTCCACTAATTTAACAGGGGACGCACCCGATGGGCACAACTTCTCACAAAGACCACAAGTGGTACACATGTTCAAGCTATCGAGCACTGCATCGTCCGCCTCAAGACCCTGTGCAATACCAAGTGCCACGAGCATCCGGCCTCTGGAGCTGGAAGATTCCCAACCCACTACATCAAAGACGGGACAAATGGACCGGCATGTACCGCAACGCACACATTTCATAATTGCCCGCAGGTCGGGCTCCAATCCTGATTCCAACCCTGATATTTGCATTTTCAGACCCCCATCTTACCTGGATTGAGTATCCCTTTAGGGTCAAGGGCCTTTTTAATAAGGACCATGACATCCAATGCCTTTCCAAGTTCCAATCCGAGGTACTCTGCCCTTGCACCACCCACACCATGCTCTGCAGTCACTGTGCCGCCAATAGATATGGCTGTGCGGTGTATCTTATCGGCCGCCTTGTTCAGCTTATCCCAATCCTTCTCATCCAGCACGTCTATGCACATACCTGTATGCAGATTGCCATCACCGATATGCCCATAGGTCATGATGGGAAGACCAAACTCTTGGGATATTTCCTGTACCCTGTGTAACATTCCAGGGATCTCCTTAATGGGGACGCCAACATCTTCCCCCACATAGATACGTGTGCGCATTGGATCAAGCCTTGATACGGCCGCACCTACAAGCCGCCTTGCCGCCCATATCTCATCCCTTTCCTTTTTGTTACCTGCGGTCCTGATACTACTTGCCAGACCATTGCATGCAGCTTCGACCATTGCGATGCCTTCGCGTACAGCACTCTCGGTCCCATCCACCTCGAACATGAGGATAGCTCCTGCTTTGGGAAGGCCCACCCTGGGGTCATAGGAATTGATAGCATCGATTATATTACTGTCAAGTATCTCGCATGCAGAGGGAACAATACCCGAGGACAGCACTTTTACCACTGCCCTGCCTGCAAGTTCCGGGCTCTCGAAGGAAGCAAGTAACACAGAACGCTCTTTGGGAAGGGCTCGCACCTTGATCGTGGCCTTTGTCACAATACCCAGGGTTCCCTCTGAACCTACGAACAGATCAGTAAGCGAATAACCTGCCACAGATTTCATGGTCTTTGAACCGGTATTGATGACCGTGCCATCTGCAAGTACCACCTCAAGCCCCAATACATAGTTCCTTGTCGTCCCGTACTTGACAGAACGCATACCGCTTCCGTTATTGGCTATAAGTCCTCCAATTGTACACATGGCAGAGCTTCCAGGGTCCGGAGGAAAGAAAAAGCCGTGGGGTTCAAGAGCTAGATTGAGCTTCTCCTGAACGATACCAGGCTCAACTATAACCTGAAGATTATCAAGATCGAACTCGAGTATCTTATTCATAGCAGACATGTCGAGCACAATGCCACCTTTAACAGGCACAGAACCACCGGCAAGACCAGTACCTGCACCGCGCGCTGTAACTGGTATCCCTTCATCCGAAGCAAGTCTCACCACTGCTGAGACCTGTGCAGTGCTAATTGGCCTAACGACAAAGTCGGGCATTCCCCTTATCTGCGAGGCGTCGAAAGAGTAACAATATAGTTCGGTAGCTGACGAGGAGATGCGCTCTTTCCCCACTATCTCCTGTAATTTGCTCAATAGAACGGTCTTTTCCATGGGATCAGATTTTACTACAGATGGAAGAATTTATACTTATTGGTGAATGCAAAACTTTACATCCATTTGCACCCATTAGGCAGCAATGACACGATACTTCGAGGTACAGCAACGTGACGGTGCCGCCAGGATAGGGAAGCTACTGCTATGCACAACGATCCAGACCCCGGTCATATTGGACAGTAGGACCTTGGGCCGCATGGATAGTCCAATAATAGATGCAGGCTCAATGTGGAGACTCGGCTCCGTGGATGTTGCCAGAGAAAAACTTGCAAGCATACGCAATGATGCAGCAGAGAATGCACTGGTGATAATGCCCCATCGTGCATTCCCCCCCGAGGTGCCGGCAGATGTATCAAACTTTGCCAACTCTGCCTTGGACCTGAATATAGATACCGATGGTCCCACGGGTACCCTCTACCGGCCTTTTGGAGAGATAAAGAAGAGCGACCTGTACATAATGGAAGGAGCAGGGTGCTTTGAGAACAACGCAAGGCGCTTCTTTAACACATTGCTTGGGATGAAAAAGGACATTGTACCGGATGCTGCTGTTTACACCCCTGGGATATGCCTCCCCGAAAACCTGGCAATGCTCGTCTATCTTGGGATAGATGTCATGGACAACACAAAGGCCATCATCGCAGCACAAAGCGACATATACCTAACGACCGCCGGTAGGTATTACCTTGATGCTCTGAGCGAATTGCCTTGCAGATGTTGTGCCTGTGCAAGCACCACAGCAGATGAATTGAAGAGCTTTGACAAGAGGAAGCGGGCAAAGATACTTGAGATGCACAATATCAATGCTCTGGAAGCAGAGATAGCCTTGGTCCGGGAAAAGATACGCGCTGGAACACTACGGGAATATGTGGAGGGACAATGCCGGACAAGACCCTGGCTTACTGCATTACTACGGCTTGCCGATAGTGAGTACACATACATCGAAGAGAAGAACCCGATAGCCAGGTCCAATGAGATGCTGGCAAACAGCACGGAATCAATGACGCGGGCAGAGATCGTGAGATTTGCAAACAGAGTGCTCGAACGATATAAACCCCCGCAAGCCGATATACTGGTCTTGCTACCATGCTCCGCTAAAAAACCCTACTCCATATCGAATTCACATTGGAGGTTCATCAATGCCATAGGAAGCAATCGTAGGTTTGTGCATGAGATGATAATTACATCACCCATAGGCATAGTCCCCAGGGAATTGGAGCTGACATATCCTGCTGCACATTATGACACAGCTGTCACAGGACATTGGGATGCACAGGAAATGGAATGGGTAGGCGGCTGCCTTGAAAGATACCTCGCGAAACATAAGTACCAGACCATCATCGCCCATGTGGAAGATGCGTATAAAAAGATATGTCAGACAGTATCCCAAAAACTGGGGATAAGCATGATATTCACCGGTTCCGGCAACGTGAGCTCGCACGAGGCCCTCCGGCTACTTAAGGAAACACTTGAGGAGCATTGTACAGGAAGGAGCCGCAATGTAGAGGAAAGAAAGAAAGAGATGATGCGCTCCATAGCTGACTACCAATTTGGACCAGGTACAGGTGAGATCCTTGTGCCAGAGGGATCTGTAATAAAAGGTCCATTCCCAAAGTACCAGGTATTTGTTGAAAAGAAACAACTTGCAACCCTCATACCCCAATATGGAACTTTGGCTGTCACCATCGAAGGTACAGAACTGATGCTAGCAAGCGGGAACTATGTGGTAAGGATAGATGACTTTGTACCAAAAGGCTCATTGCTGGCACCTGGCGTAACTGAGGCTGACGCTGCAATAAGGCCCGGTGATGAGGTATTCATACAGGGTAAAAAAGCAATCGCCGTTGGTAGAGCACAAATGAGTGGAATGGAAATGCAATTATCAGGAAGAGGTGTCGCCGTAGACCTGCGCCATGTAAAAAAGATATGAGAAGGTGCAAATGGCAAAGCTTTAACTAATCAATAGACTTTTAAACGAATATCATGATTAGACACCCTTACTGGGGAGTTTATGCAAAAATGATCATCAGACACTTTGAGCCAGAGGATTTCACAGAGGTAATGAAGATAGAGACCGAGGCTTTTTCAGAGCATAACCCATACATATATATGAATTTTTATGAAATGAACAGTGACTGCTTCCTCGTGGCCGAAGAGCATGGCCGTATTGCAG
Source organism: uncultured Methanosarcinales archaeon (assembly GCA_964492225.1). Lineage (GTDB taxonomy): Archaea > Halobacteriota > Methanosarcinia > Methanosarcinales > Methanosarcinaceae > Methanolobus. The sequence goes on along the minus strand of CAZBJM010000018.1, from coordinate 24,272 downwards.
GCTTTGTTGCTGGATACAGGATATCTGCTGATGAGGGGAAGATCTTCTCGCTTGCTGTCAGTGAAAGGGACAGAGGATATGGTATCGGTAGCCATCTACTGGAAGCTATCACTTACATATTCATGAAAAAGATGCTGACGTATATAAGTCTGGAGGTAAGAACTAGCAACCTCCGCGCACAGGGTATCTACCAGAAAGCAGGCTTCATACCATGCTGGGTCCAACATGGATATTATTCAGACGGGGAAGCAGCCATCATTATGAGGAAAAGACTACAGCCTTCTAACATAAAGCCAGCTTTCAGGATAGATAGCATCATATGAGCATCACTGGCTATTCATGGCCCGCCCGGTGCGCTGTGCAAATTCCCGCATCCTTGTGGAAGTGCGTCCAAAACCTGAGAGGTCGTCATTTGAAAGAACAGAAGCAAGGTCATTGCCAAGTATAAAGATCGCATATTTATGTTCGGCCTTGCTCCTGTGAACGTGCAGGGGACTTATGGAAAGAGAATCATATTGTCCGGACCTGTAATCTATACCCATGTGTTCAAAATGTTTTTTTATCTGAGCCATCAAAGTATGTATCTGTATCAACTCATCTTTGTGCATATAACCACCTTTTTTAATACCAACCCGAGGGAGCACGTCATCGCACTCCCTACGATCAATAAATGTACAACCGATTATGAGATTGGATAACATAAATAAATACTTTACATATGAGAGAATTTTTGATGAGGGTATATAAAAAGATATCCCGGAATCTGTGATGATTAATAATTAAACTTGATGATAAATAGTCGAGTTTCGTAAACCGTTTGAAGAATAAAACTAAAACAATAAAAAGTAGCGGTGCCATATATAGGCACCATATGCCACTGTTAGTATTCAATAAGAACAGAGGTCAGCATCACAGCGCATCTACAGTGAAGATCTTCACAGAAGCGGGCCTCTTGGTTATGCTTCCTATCTTTGCACCCACCAGGTTCTCGATCCCTTTATCTGCGGCAATGTCAAGTATCCTCTGCGTCACAACCCCATCAAAGACAAGGGTCTTTACTTCGTCCGTATAATCCTTAAGGGTATTCACCAAGTCTCTGACAGCGGTCTCATTGACTATCCTATCAGTTCCATCCAAGAAGCGGGCTCCAAAGGTCCCCTGAAGCTCATCTGCGTGGGGTTTGAACTTTATGCTTGCGGCCGATGGCTTCCCTGGAGCTTCAGTTCTCACCTCTGCCCTTACTGCGGTCTTGAACTCCGGTTCCTCTTCTGCTGACCTCTCCCTGGGTTTGATCCTTTCCTGGGGCTTTTCCCTGAGAGGTGTTCTTTCCCTGACGGATGGCTTATCACGACCCTGCGGCTCCTTTACATCATCCAGAACATCGTCCTTTTCCAGCTTTTGTGGTGCGGAAGGGCTTACCCTCTTGATATTATCATGGCTCAATCTCGGAGCTTCAGGAGCTACTATCCTCCTTACATCAGCAGTGCGGCGGTCCTTGCGTTTTGGCAGATGAGATGCATGCGCTCCACCCTCGGACTCAGAATCCTTGATACTGTACTTATCGAGCACCTGCTCAACTGGCAACTTCTGCCTGAGAGCGCGGATGACTTCCTTTTGCACAAGGTCCTCAACGCTCTTGCCATCTGGAGCACGGGCAATGAAATCAACATTAGCTACCTGCACAAGCTCCTTAACTATGAGCTCTCCACCACGGTCGCCATCTGTGAACACCGTCACAGTATCCTTCTTCTTGGTCAGCTCTGCAACCTCAGGAGGGACATTTGTGCCTCCTACGCATATCGTGTTCTTGATGCCATAGCGCAACAGATTGAGGACATCTGCACGCCCCTCGACAACGATTATAGCATCTGAATCAAAGACTGCCGGTCCACATGGGATCTTGTTCTTGCCAAAGTACTGCATCTCCTCAACCCTAATGGATTGGCGTACTTGGTCTGCGATCTCCTGGGATTCAGGAAGGTTCTCATCGAACATACCAGTGAGGATGAACTTTGCCCTTTCGGTGATCTGTTGCCTTTTTGTCGCCCTGACATCTTCCATCTGGGTGATCTCTATCTTCGCACTGCACGGGCCCACACGGTCAATGGTCTCAAGGGAAGCTGCAAGAATTGATGTCTCAACCTTATCGAGACTCGATGGTATGAGGATAGTACCTTTGGTCTTCCCATTCTTGGCACTTACGACAACCTCTATCCGCCCTATCCTTCCGGTCTTTTGCAGGTCGCGCAGGTCAAGGTCGGAACCGAGCAGCCCTTCCGTCTGACCAAAAATAGCCCCGACGATATCGGGACGTTCTATTATTCCTTCAGCACTGATCTTGGAATGAATGATATACTTTGTAGTATCTGCATTTTGCATTTGGATTCTCTCCTGAATTCTATGATATGCGTATATCTGAAAGCCTCAGGCCTTCATCAAATGCAAAAATAGCAAACTTTTCCTGCAGTACACGTACATGGAACAGACAGTTATAAACAACAGTGGCACCAGCAAAGGATTTGCTTAATAAATGTAACTAAGAGGAATAAAGCGTCGCGCTATATAGTACCGTAAAATTACATATAACCAAACCATGAATGTAATTATACGCAATAGTACACCACAGGACGCATGCCTGCTATATGACTACTCGAACCTATTATACCATATACGAACGGCAATACCCAAATCCCCCATCTGGTCTGATGAGCTTATATTCTTACCTTGTGTCTTGTTTCTGTTGCTCCTTTTATCTATAAGATGGATTTTACATGTAATGAAAGATTATTATTAAACTATATTTGCATTATTGGAAATGCTCATCGCATAAGAGCATTTCTGTAATCTTGACGGAATTCTGATTATAACCATAAGTATGGTTACATGAAGTACATACAATTCAAAGTCTTATATACTTATGGGTAGAACAGGCCGATGGTAAATGAGGTTGTCTAAGCAGAATTTCACTTTATATTCTTATCGCTTTTTTTAAGCATTCCATTTTTCACGTTAACTCCTATATAATGTCCGCCCCTAGGGAAAAACGCGCGCGACTGACGGCGAGCCGGGGCTTGGACTGTAAAATGGTGCCGCGTTTTTTCGTTATATATCTAGCACGCGTTTATTGTTAATTGTTCATCTGACAGAGATGGAGGAAATATGAGCCAAATAGACGAACTCGTAAAAATGAAAACTCAAGTGAGATTGATTTAACGATGAACAAGACATGTAGGAAAGATGCATATAAAATAGATACCTTTCTGGCACTATGAACAGCAAATACCCGACAGATGGGAAGGACCTGATAATAATAGGAGGAGGAGCTGTGGGACTTGCAGTGGCTACCAGTATTGCACGCCATAGCAACTACAAAATAGTAGTATTCTCCTCAGATACACATGCATCCTATAGTCAGTGCGGTATACCTTTTGCACTGGCAGGAGAAATAAGTGGTTTAAATTCCCTACTTCTGAGAAGAAAAGAATTTTTTGAAGAAGTAGGAATAGACCTGCGCACCAGCACCGTGGTCGATTCGATTTGCATAAACAGGCGTACTATAAAAGCACATGGACAGGAGTATGCCTTCGATAAGCTTGTGATAGCCACAGGCAGCAAACCAACAATACCTGAAGAACTTAAAGAGGGAGCAGGACTTGAAAACGTACATACTTTACGTACCTTTGAAGATGGATCAAAGCTCAACGCCTCCCTAATAGGAGCATCCAATGCCATAGTGATAGGAGGAGGAAGCATCGGCGTTGAAATTGCGGTTGCCTGTGCAAGGAGAGGGATCAAAACATTGCTTGTGACAAGGAATCAGTCCATCCTCCCACACAACATGGACCCGGATATGGCACAAATACTGCAAGAGCATCTCGAGAACATAGGGGTACATATTATCACAGACAAAGTACCAAGCTCCATAAACGGTGATAAAAAAGTAAGCTCAGTGACCATAGAAGACATAGAATTCCCTGCTGATGTCGTAATAATATCCACAGGGGTCAGACCTGAGACCAAACTTGCCTCAGACGCAGGAATTGCATTGGGTGAGACAGGAGGGATGATAGTAAATGAAAAACTACAGGTACAGCTTGAGGACGGTACCTTCGATTCTGACATATACTGCGGTGGAGAGTGTGCGCAACTGCAAGACCTAATTACAGGCAGACCCACCCTAAGCCAACTTGCAAGTACAGCACGAAGGATGGCAGAAGTGATACGGGATAACCTCATATCAAAAGATGCAAAATTTGGTCCGGTGCTCGGTCCATGGGTTTGCCTCATCGGAGAAATGGAAGCGGGATCAGTAGGATTGACCACCCATACTGCCCGCCAGAAAGGGATTGATATCGTAAGTGGAATTGCCACTGGAACTACCAGTGCAGGATATTACCCTGGCTCCGGACCATTGTATATCAAGCTGCTCTTCAGCAAAAGAACGCTGGTGGGAGCACAGGTCATAGGTGCAAAGGGTGTCAAAGAGAGGATAGATGGGCTCAGCCTTGCCATACAGAAGCGGACAACAGTAGAAGAGATAATGGGAATGGAAACCTGCTACACCCCCCCGCTGGCAACACTTGTAGATCCAATTTCAATTGCAGCAAAGGGGGCAATCAAGAAAATGCCCGGCCTATGATATAAGAAGACCAGGATGAGTAAATGATAGTCATAGACGGTTCATATGGAGAAGGGGGAGGACAGGTATTAAGGACATCAGTATCCCTCGCATCAGTGATAGGAGAGGAGGTCTGCATTACGAATATCCGTAAAAGGAGAAAAAGCCCTGGACTGCAACCCCAGCATCTCAGCTCGATAGAAGCTGCTGCCCTATTATGTGGTGCCAAGGTCGAAGGACTGTACCTTGGTTCAGAAGAGGTGAGGTTCTCTCCAATGGAAATAAGGGGCCTTTGCGCAGAGATAGATATTGGCACAGCCGGTAGCATAGCCCTGGTCATTCAATGCATCATGCCTGTGGCGATCCATGCAAAAGAGGAGACACACCTCAAAATAAGAGGAGGCACGGACCTTGCATGGTCGCCATGTATCGATTATCTCGAAAACGTTACCTTTAAGACCCTAGAGAGAATGGGATGTAAGGCAGAACTAAAAACCAATTCCCGGGGCTATTATCCAAAAGGTGGGGGAGAAATAGAGCTTAAACTTAGACCAGCCCGACCCAAAGGATATGACTTTCTCAGAGAAGAAAAGGATATAGAAGGGATATCACATAGCTACGGACTAGCTGACCACGTAGTACAAAGACAAGCCTCATCTGCAGAAGATATACTGGAAAAGGAAGGATACCAGTGCACTATCACCAAAGAGCTTACACAAAGTGGTTCCACTGGAAGCGGTATAAACCTTTGGTCCGGACTAAAAGGGGCAAGTTCACTTGGAAAAAAAGGATTGCGGGCTGAAAAGGTTGGAGAACTTGTCGCCCGGGAAATGATAGAGAACATGCGATCAAAAGCTGCACTAGACCCTCATCTTGCCGACCAGCTCATACCATTCATGGGACTGGCAGAAAGTGGCTCATTCACAACATCTGTCCTGACATCACATGCTATGACCAATATCTGGGTCACCGAACAGTTCCTTGATGTCAGGTTCAGTATAAAAAAAGGGGAAGGGCTCACAGAGGTTTCAGTCAAATGAAGCTCATTTCTGAGCAGTGACAACGCTCATATACATGGAAGGTATGCCCTTTGTAAGCACGATATCATCGTTCACAACAACAATATCGATGCCATCGTCTTGTGCAGCCCTTGCATCTATCTCAAAGATCACCGGGTTCTCTGTGTGTATAGATGCCGCCTTGGTTGCTTTCTCCAAGGAAGTGCTCAAATGCACATAACACTGCCGTATAGGGAAGATACCATTCTCAAGGAGCATATCAGCCTCTTCCTGGCTTACCCCGTAGTACAGTGATGGGAGCTCATTGTCCGGATAATCTGATATCAGATCCACATCTGTGGAATGACCATAGCGTGCCCGGATGAAAGAACCGTCTATCTCATAACGGCCCTTTACGTCAGACTCTACCAGAGACACAAGGCGCTCCATGCTACCCCATTTATAACGCTGCTCCATGATATCACAGAGGATGTCAATATTGACCCATCCCTGCGGGTCCATTTCAAGACCTATATCTTCCGGGAAGTGCCTCAATGCGCCTGAGATGAATCTCCCAAGCCTTTCTTCACGTTCATCGTCCAGCACATACCGACCTTCTTCATTGCACTCAGGGCAGACAGCTCCCCTGAAATACCCATGCTGCATACATTTACGGATCATGATATCTTGCAGATGTACTTTGTAACTGATATAAGTTATTAGTATCGCCTGGATGTTTGCTCAGAGAGGGACATCAAGGAATATATGGCAAACATGTAAGGACTTAAATTCAATATGAACTCGTGAGTGAGTATGAGTTAAATAATGGAGCTTGTCTGATCAGAATTTCGCTTTATGTTCTTATCGCTTTTTTTAAGCATAGTCCATTTTTACGTTAATTCCTATATACTGTCCGCGCCTCGGGAAAACGCGCGCGATTGGCGGCGAGCTGGGGCTTGGACTGTAAAAAGGTGCCGCGGTTTTCGGTAGAAGACGCAACCACATCTTTCGTTATAGATTTAGTACGCGTTTCTTGCTAACTGATCATCTGATCAGAAATGAAGGTAATATGAGCTAATTAGACAATCTCTAATGGATTCCCTTCAATGGATAACAAATGATTTAAGATGGATGATGTATCTTGATATTTCAGGTATTACTATGAACGAAATTATAGAGATATATAAGAAACAAAGGCTAAGCAGCATCATAGGACAGGAAGACTTCCTGGAGATGGTAAGGGAAAAGGTCGCTCAGATGGGAGGCTTATGCGAAGCTAAAGCCGCGGCAATGCTTGTGGCACATGACCTTGGGGCCGGAGATGTTGGAGAAGGCTCTGAGGAAGATGTGAACAAGATAGAGAACATTGCCCCGGGTGCAGGTAACGTCAGGCTTGTCGCCAAGGTCATGTCCATGTTCCCGGCTAAAGAGTTCAACCGCAATGATGGGACCATTGGCAGGGTTGCAAATCTTATAGTCGCTGATGAAACGGGCTCTATTCGAATTACACTATGGGATGACAAGGCGGACCTTGTGAAGAACGGGATCATCACCGTGGGGCAAACCTTCCAGATAAGCGGTTATGTCAAAGAAGGCTATTCCGGATTGGAGGTAAACATAGGTAACAACGGTGTATTCTCCCTGACAGATATGAAAGTAGAGGCCTCTGTCGCCTCAACAAAGATCAAGGATATAAAAAGTGGCATGGGCGATCTCAACATCAATGCCAGGATACTTGATGTGGCAGATATGAGGACCTTTAACCGCAAGGACGGCTCCCAGGGAAGGGTCATAAACATCACAGTAGGCGACGATACCGGAAAGATAAGGGTCACCCTCTGGGATGAAAAGACCGACCTGATGGATGAACTGAAGGTCAATGACTCTATTGAGATAATAAATGCCTATGCCAGAGAAAACAACTTCAGTCAGCAGGTCGAAGTACAGGTGGGTAACCGTAGCATCATGAAAAAGGTAGATAAGGAGGTTGTCTATTCAGAGAACTTCACCCATATATCGGATATAATACCCGGCGAGTCCTATTCAATAAAGGGAGCTGTCTCAGGCATAGGAGACCGTCGGGACTTTACAAGGGACGATGGGACAGAGAACAGTGTTTCAAACATATATGTCTCAGATAGCACTGGTAGAATAAGGATAGCACTCTGGGGCGAGCATGCTGGACTCATAGAAGAGGTGGACATCGACACGGAGATAGAGATAGTAGATGCCTTCTCAAAGTCCGGGTTCAATGATGAGATCGAGCTTAGTGCAGGGAACAGGACAAAAATAAGGATCCGTTAAAGAACAGTACTGCTTGTATTTAACGGTGGAAAAATTCATATAAACACCTATAAATACAATCAACTCAACTGTTTAACTATGATAGAGTGATCACTTCTTAAATTCTCTCATAAAAATTCTCTCACAGGAAGGTACTGACCATGAATGCACGAAAAGATCTGGGAACCGATGTCTCAATAAAAGAAATGCAAAATGTAATATCTGTCAAAGAGTTGATGACAAGAGACATCATTTTTGTTGAAGCTCAGGCTAGCATCCTTGAGGTTGCCATGAAAATGACAGAACACAATGTGGACAGTGTTATTGTGAAGAGAGAAGATGTCATTGAAGGTATCATAACCGAGAAGGATATTGTTTCCAAGACCACCGCAAAGAACATGCTCCCTTCCGAGGTAAGGGCATGTGAGATAATGTCATCACCGATAATATCCATACGGCCAAGCATAGGGGTAATTGAAGCTGCAAAGCATATGCTCCGATCGGACATACGCAGACTTGCAGTAATGGATGGTGAAGTCATACTGGGAATGATCACCTATAAGGATATCATGGCAATCTCTCCCGGACTCAATACCATCCTTCAGAACCTTATCGAACTGCATCGGGAGCGTGAACTGCTCAAGGTCACCGATGTAGAGAGGGGCATATGCCAACGTTGCGGTTCCATGTCCGATATCCTGATAGAGATCAATGGGCTCAACCTGTGCGAGGATTGTTGTGAGGAAGAAGGCTATTACGACTAGGCTCTATTCCATTGTGTCAAATGCCATAAGGGCCAGATGGCCACGCTAACCCGCGCGGGCTGAAAAGCCATGGTCATGGTATGCATAAGTGATGCTTAATGAGTTGCGGAGGTCTTCGATAGAAAAAAACAGAATAAATGATTTTCTACATAACGCTCTGAAATGACTTAAAAAAGCAGAACCATTGAATGGAACTGTCATTGACTAGTAGAATAGTGTATTGATGAAATGATGATGGAGGAACACCATGAATGTTGGAGACATAATGAGTGCACCGGTATTCACCATAGCACCGGAGGAAAATGTCGCTTACGCAAGGAACCTGATGCTCAAGCATAAGATCAGTGCCCTTGTGGTAGCAAAGGATGGAAGAATGGTTGGTATTGTCACAAAGACCGACATTAGCAAAAGATTGGCACAGGCTGAACCAATGTGGCGCAGGAGGCCTATCGATAAGATCCCGATCAATATGGTAATGACAGAAAACCCTATCTCAATAGTACCAGATGCCCCAATAGCCCAGGCAAGCCGCATCATGATAGATAATGCCATCAATTCACTTATTGTGGTGAAGGACAACATCGTTGGAATAGTGACAGGGACCGATATCATGCGATATGTGTCAGCGCAAACGGACATCGAGACGATAGTATCTGAACTGATGGACGAGGAGATATTCTTTGTGCACCGTCATCACACCATCAATCACGTAGTGCAGGAAATGGAAAAATATGAGACAAACAGGATGATAGTGACCGATGATTCAAATGAAGCAATAGGGATGATCACAACAAATAGTGTGGCACTGAACATCATGATGGACAATGAGGGCAACATGCCTTCAAAAAGGGTGAAAATGGCACGTAGGACCAGTCCTGATGGGCAAAAGGCATACAGATATGTCAAGGAATTGCCACTGGTTGCCGAGGATATCATGTCGGGATTGCCAAGCGGCGTATCCGCCGATGATCTAGTCACCCATGCTGCAAAACTGATGCTTGAAGAGCATGTGATAAGCCTGCCTGTAGTGGAAAACGATGAGATAGTTGGCATGATAAGCAGAAAGGACATATTCAGGGCAGTTCAATGATACATTACGAACAAGCTGCTAATGATGGAAGAATATGATGGAAAAGAGGGATACATAATGGAAATAAAGGATATCATGACAGAACCTGTGTGCATCGACAAGTCAGCTACGCTCTCCTATGCACTGGACCTGATAGAAAAGAAGGGAACAAGGCGCCTACTTGTCACAAATGATGGAAAGATAGCAGGTATACTCACTATGAGGAACCTTACCAAAGAGCTTGGTACCCGCAAAAAGGGGAGCATTCCCGCTTCATCCCTGCATGTGGCAACAGCTGTCTCCGATAATTACGTGAAATTGCTCCCAGATACAAAAGTAAGGGATGCTGTCACCCTCATGGCACGTAATGGAGGTGTGATAATAGTGGTTGACTGCGGGAAGGTCCTTGGCTGGGTAACACCCACTGAACTGCTCATGAGCACCGAACTTCAGGGCTATGCTGCTGAAGTGATGCAAAAGGAGCCGATAGTTGCACATCCAGGCGACCGTGTAAGCCATGTGAGACGTGTCATGCTTGACAAGGATATCGGAAGGGTCCCGGTAGTGGACGATGGCAAACTCGTTGGGATAGTCACAGAAAAGGATATTGTCAAAGCTATGCGTTCCTTCCGTGATATCGTGGACGCCAACAAGCAGGATGCACGCATCAAGAACCTCATTGTGGAAGATATTATGAAAATGAGCGTAAAGACCGCCTACAGTAACGCTCCCATCCGGGACGTGGTCAAGCTCATGCTCGATGAGAACATCGGCGGTGTCCCCATAGTCAACCTTGAGGAACAATTGGTAGGTATCGTCACCAGACGTTGTATTGTCAACAGACTTGCACAATGATGTAAATATGAGCACATGCAGGCCGAATGGTCCAGAAGAGGGACGGCGGCGTGCATGTGTCCATCATTGGTCCGCAGCTGTGAAATAATGGATGAACTACCACAGCAAATTATAATTCTATAGACCGGGTCTTGAAGATCGCAGGCGCAGTTTTCCACCGAGACCCTCACATGCTTCCTCAGATGAACTGCACTTGAACATTTTTACAGCATTATATTCGAGAATTTGTTTGACCTCATAGAGTGAAACATTCAAACCTGCATTTTTAAGATGGACTGTCAGGTCCTTCATTTCTTCATATTCTGACTTCACTGATAGAGTTTCACCTTTTTTGTTCAAAACGATCTTAAAACTTAGAATCCCTTCCCAGACAATTACCTTTTCTGCATTCTCAAGCACGGCATCCATTCTTTTAACTACAAAGTCAAAGGGATAATGTGAATTCTCAATTATCCTTATGCCCAAAGTTCCGGTTTCCATTGACATGAACTCAGCAACTTCTTCTATCTGCTCTTCCATGCAATCTATAAAGAAAATATATTCATTCCTACCCTTTTTAGTGATAGCCGGAACCACATGTACATTTTTGACATTCTTCTTCATTAGCTCATCAATGAGATATGGTATAGAGTCACAGCTCACATTGTCAATATTTGTCATCAATAACATGCAAGACCTCCCGGAATAATAAAAAAAGGAGATAGCAAACCCAATTAAGGGTTGCTAAGCTCGTTGACTATCCTTACTGCCAGTTTAGCTACTGACTTTGCCTTGGCCTTTGCACCAGGAATTGCTGCACTGCAGTACTTGCCTCCCGCCTCGCCTTTCTTGGCAAGCTGTGCAGGTTCATCCACCTTCATTGCAGCTGCCACTGCCACCGGAACTGTGATGTTTATTATGGTATGTCCGGAGAGCTGCAATTCTGAAACTGGCACAGAAGCAAAGGGGATAACCCCAAGGATTGCAGCATTGTTGGTGATAATTGCATCGGGTATGACATTCTGTGCAAGCCCCTTGAACTCATGCTTTGTGCCATCCACAGTGATATCGATATCCACATCGGAATCAAAACCATAGTATGAGTTTGTGAACGGGTCTTTTCTTCTGGCACCGCTGGCAACCTTTTTGATATCGATGCTGACCGTGTGCCCTGTCATAGCCCCAAGCATAGCCGCTGCATTTTTCTCAACGGTCCTTATCCGTTTCATGTCAAGCTCTTGTACTATCGCATCCACGGACTTTCCAGCTTTGATGCCCTCATAAGCTTTCTGTGCACGGTTAAAGATAGCAGCTGACCTTGCGGGCTCTGTACCTGCTATAATGGTCTTGGTGATAGGACCGCGCCTTACTTGTTCCGCTTTCCTTGCAATGGTGTTTGCACCGACTGCAGCCATTTCAGGGTCAAGCCACTCTGTTTTCTTGATATGGGCTATCATCTCTGCAGCCTTATCGAAGTCTTTTTTTGTGAATATCAGGCACCTTAGTGCAATGATAGCATCGGCTGACATATGACCAAGTGGTGGCATGATGGGACCACCTGAGAAGCCCGCTCCAATTTGAATGGATTCTTGGAAAGAGCACAGCATTTCAGCAAAGGACATCATACCAACGACGGTGGGTGCACCAATGTCTTTTAGAATGACACCAAGGTCACCTATCACCCTTGCTGAATCATATTCTTCATTAGTTCCCCGCATATGTAGTTTTGCAGGTATTCCGGCCGTTTCACAGGCAGCTTTCCCTGCAATATATGCACTGTTCACTTCAAAGAAACCCCCATATTCCTCACTGACAAAGGAGTCTGGGTGAACTACTTCAAGGGTTGCGGCAACACCCATTATCGCACTGATGACAGGACTTGGGGATACTCCTGCACCACTATACGCATCAAGCATGGCCTGGGTTGCTACCTTTGCCCCATTTATTGCCACCTCGGCAAAACCCATATCCTCTCCAAGCGTATTATGACCGTAGAGTGGACCACCTGCAACCCCAAGTGGTAGCTTCCTACCTTCTATCTGTGTTAGTTTTCCTGCTCTCATGGCCTCATACAAAGCCTGTACAGCAGCAAAACCTGAGATCTTGTTGTTTGATTTTGGGGTCGGAATAGCAAGTACTCCAGACCGGGGCACGCCCGCTATCATTCTAGCAAGTGCACCCAGCTTCCTGTTCCCAGCTGGAACTCCTGCCTGTGCGTTCGTACCTGCAAAATAACAAATGGTTGCAGCAAACAATGCAGCATTTGTTGGATCGGCCCCAGCTTCTTTGGCAGCATCTATCCCTTTTTTCAGAACATCGTCAACCTGAAGAGTTCCGGCATCCTCGTCCGTGAGAAGCATGTTCATTCCCCGGAAAACTTCTGTCGCAATAGCATTTGCAGCAGAGATAGCCGCAATATTTGTCATCCCGTGCCCTTTTGTCAATGCTTCTATTCTGTCATTGCTGATGTTCTCGATGTCAGAGATCACAGCCATGGCGCCTGCATATACTTCTTTTTCCATTGTTTTCCTCCTAGGATATTTATTAGTAATGTCTAACATTGCAATTGATATAAGACTATCGACAATAATTAGGCAAGTAACACTGGAAATGAATATGTAATGTCAAAAGGACATAAAAACTTGAAAAGAACTTCGAATGAGTCGATGAAGAACTCCTTAACACCAGATAGAGAAGTAAGTATTGCAACCACCGTAATACATGATGCACAGAAGCTTCTAATGGCAAGGACATTAAAGGGAAACTATCGGCCAGACACGAACCTTAAGGAACAAATATAAGCAAAAACAACCTTCCTACACATAAACCGGAGAAGCCACCTATGACTAAGATCACCATCATTGGAAGTGAAAAAAGCGGGAAGACCACCCTTGCCGGCAAACTTGGCAAAAAGGGCAGTGTTACTGACATAACAGCATATGACTATGTCAAAAATGATCGTGTGCTCATGACCATTGATGCAACTGGATATCCCGCATCAGTAAAACCATTGATAACAGCCCTTAACCTTTCGGACATAGCCCTGCTATGCATACCACCTCAAGGATTGGACCCAATGGCCGCTGAATGCATCATCGCACTGGACCTGCTGGGATATGAACACGGGATAATTGTCCAGACAAAGGCAGACCTGTCATATCCCCAGGCCATTGAGGAAATGCGTGAAAAGCTCAAAAAGATAACAAAGGGCACAGCACTTGAGCACTGGCCATACCATACGGTCTCGACCACCAGTTTCGAGGGCATGGAAGAGCTCAAAGAGCTGATCTTCAACATTGGTGACAAAGTGGATGCCAAACAAAGGACCATGGACAAGCAGCCGGCCAGGATAATCATCGACCAATCATTCAATGTTACCGGTATCGGTTGTGTGGTACTGGGAATCGTATCACAAGGTACGATAAACATCAAGGACAAAATGGTTGCCTACCCTGCCAAAAAAGACTTGGAGATACGCTCCATCCAGATGCATGATATAGACGTGAAAACAGCTCCTGCAGGAGCAAGGGTGGGACTTGCACTAAAAGGTGTGCAATCAAAGGATATAGATAGAGGCTTTGTGCTCTCCGCTCAGGAGAACGTGGCCATGGACATAAACCTCGAGTGCACCATATCACAACTTGCAAAGGAGGTCACAACAGGTGACATGCTCCACGCCTATGTTGGCCTGCAATCAGCACCTGTGAAAGTGAAATGCATACGATACGATGGAAAGGAAACTGAAAAAGCGAAACCCGGAAAAAGATACCTTCTGGAACTGACCGGTACAAAGGAAATAGCATTCAATAAAAATGACAGGTTCATTCTTGCAAACCTTGATGGCAAACAACGATTCATAGCCTCAGGATATATTCAGTGAGGCCTGTAAAAAGTCTACCAGGATGTCCGGTTCACACAATTGGGGACCGGATATCCATAAAATGGACTACTTCTTGGGAAGGTTCTTGGAACCTTCAAGCATGGAAGGTAACTCAACAGCCTTTGTAAGTTGCACGTTCTCTGGCAACTCCACCATAGTGGGCTGTTGTATGGCTGCCGATGATGCCTCGATGCTTGTCCTCTGCACTCTGTAGCCTGAATCACTCCGGGAGAAGGACGCGAGTGTGGCCGGCGCCGCTGGACGTTCCATGGATACAGTGAAAGGTTTTCCATCTGTTTTACTATCCGGACCTGAACCCTTCAATCCTGATTTTGTATCCCTGTCCTTAGCCCTGGAACCTTCTTCTTTTCCACGTAGATAGTTCTCACGGGCAAAATCCCTTTGGTCATGCTCATCTGCAAACCCATATATCGTTGAGAGCTGTTCCTGAACCCAGCCGATCTCCGAGTGTCTGTGATAGCCAACCTCAAATCCAAGCTCATGGGACACCTTTGCAAGATGGGCCTTATCGGCCTCAGATATCACCTTGCTCTGCTTTCCTTTTTTGAAAAATGAGACCATAAGAACCATCATTCCAGATAGCCTTCAACCTTGAGGCCCCTTTCTGTGAAACAGACACCACGCATATTACAGTCATGCTTTGTGCCACGCATCTTGATTATCTGAATAGCACGGGTCATTGTCTTGTCGTAGAGGAAGTTATGCATGAAAATGACACCATGTGCAGCAAACTGTTCTGTGGAGTAGGCTGTCGGATCCGTCATCTCAGAAAGCAGTACGGTGGTACAACCAAGCTTCTTGAGATTGCGGATGAACCTGCTCATCTCCTTCTCCTGTAAAGAGAAATCGTTTGTTGTAAAACGTATAGCTGACACCGAATCTATGACCAGGCGCTTTACATCATACTCCGATACATAGGCCGCGATCTCCTTGAATACCATGGAAGGAGAGGGAGCTTCGTTATCAATGGAAGTTCGGCCAACATTGTAATCGCTTGTTACAAACTCGCTCATTTCATCTATATACCCATACTCCATCCGTGGACCCAGATCTGCAAACAAGAGTTTTTGCATTTTGATAAGGGACGTGACATTCATGGCATAATTAGACATATCGTTGATGATATTCTGTGGACATTCAAGTAATGTGGTGTATAGACCCACCTCGCCCTTGGATGCACCGTGGGCTAAGAACTGTACGCCAAAAGTAGTTTTACCACTACCAGGTGGACCACTTAACACATAGACCCTTTCGGACAGGAGCCCACCCTGCACCAGATCATCAAATCCTTCTATTCCTGTAGGTATTCTCATAAATGCTACCTCTATATATAAGATAGATAAATATACTCTACTGATATTATAAAACAGCAATATATTTCAATGTAACGATTGCTTTTTATAAAAATCGCATTAAATTAAATACGGCTTAAAATACCAGGCTAAAAAAAGTAATTGCCACGGGACTAAACAATATGTCAGAGAATAAAACACCGGTTTTCAGGATCAGCAAAAATGACATCATATGGTCTGTAAGGACATTTGTAATATCTGCACTGGTAGCTTTCATGCTGAGCATTCTCCTCTATGCGACCACGTTCATACTGACCGAACCGACCTTTGTGGACGAAGCAATTATTTCCACAGCCACTGCTGCAACAGCAAAAGTAGCTGTAACAGCAAAATACATCAGCCCGTTGTGGGCTTTATTCATTTTCAATAGTATAGCTGCCCTGTGTGCATCGATAGGCACTCCTCTGTTCTTACTGGTCCATCCCATGATGCTAGCAGACATAAGGTTCCGGGAAACCCACAGTAAGTATGCTTCAATTTTCATAGCCTTTGAAAGACTGCTCATGCCTCTGAACCGTCTGCTTGAGAAAATAGTCCACCGTATAGATGAGAAGTTCCCTTATTCAGAGAAGGATACATCAGAAAAAGAAGGGATATGGGAGTATAGCGGCTACACCCAAGCTGAATATAGGATGTTCGCTTACATGCTTCCCTACACAATACCTATTATGATAGTACTAGTGAATGGGATACTTATGGGCATACTCTTGGCGTTCTTTGTTTTCAATGGTGCACTTGATGGATATGAAATGGGAGGCCTAAAGGGAGTAGCACTAGGGATAGGATATACGATTATATATTTCACTATATCTATAATACCACATGGAATTATAGAAATACCTGCCATACTCATTGCAGCATCACTAGGGTACAATTTTGCAAGCACCCATGCTACAAGAGTGATAGATAAAGGTCTTTTTTATGGGAATACCTATGAAAGTGTTAAAAAAGATATAGATGAGGTACTTGCAGATATAAGGCTCTACTTTAGTTCAGGGCATGTATGGAAGATATCTGCCACCGTTGTTTTGATGCTCTTGCTTGCCGCCCATATTGAAGCAAATATCACACAAGATATCGTGGACAATGTGATGTTGTGGCTGGAAGGACACATAATGAACAAAACATGACAAAGGGGTATCATCACCTTTGTGTTGTGTTGCCAGAGCAGGAACACTCTGGCACTATTGAAAAGGATATGACCCTTCCCACCTATGACCAATGACAATGATAGTCTCTTATCACTTGTTATTGAAACCTGCCAATGATGTAGCTACATTCTGCAACAGCTGTACAGCCATTTCCTGGGATGGCCATGCACCAAGGCCACAGTCGGGTCCTGCGTATTTTATGCAGTCACCAAAGATAGAATAAGCATTTTCAAGCCTCTTTGTGATCACATCAGGGGTTTCCATCTGTGTGATTATATCCTGCATATGGGTTTGGTCCTTCCAGACATTGGTATTGTATCTATCGTTGAGCATAGCTACAAGATTAAAGATATCCGTGCGGGCAATACCTATGCGCAAGAATGTTTCATTGTCCTCAAGCTCCTTGGGGTCAATGAGGTTCAGATAGGACGGGGTAGCTGCTGATTCCACACCTACTATGCTGATATTCTCAGACTGGCATGCCAAAGGATAGTGAAGAGGAGAATGAAGATGTACCTCCACATCACAAGCTTTCTTCTTTGCAGTACGGCTGGCAATGTCCATTGATCTGATGAGCTCATCATCGTCGAACATGATCTGGGGATTGATACCAATGCTTGGTTCATCGATGGATACTGTTCTTATATTGAAGTTCCGGGCATTGGAGATAGAGTTGCTTACAAAGCGATCCACACTTTCTGCAAGCAGGTTCAGGATATCTGCATATTCAGTAGCCCCGAACTCCTTAAGATATAGCTCCAGAGGGCCCGTCACGCAGATACGCACATCCGGCTTTTTACCGTGCGCTTCCCGGTATTCCTTGGCAACGCTTTCAATGGCTTCAAGCTCTGTTATACGTGCGCTGGCCATTTTTACCAAAAAGGGTTCATCGGTCTTTACGGGGTCCCGTATGATAGAAAGGAACTGTTCGTTCATATCCTGATATTGAGGATAGGTAGGTACATCCACACCTGCCCTCATCTTCATTCTGAAGGCATCCCCTATCACCTTAAAGAGTTCCTCATCGTTCTTTCCCTTGGAGAACTTTTCCTTTACCCAGTCCTTTGACAGACCTGAAGGCAGAGGAAAACTACCTATATCATCAAAAAGTATCCCTGTCATGAAAGACCATATGACGCACTATGACTTATAAATTTTGGAAAGAAAGTGAGATAAAAAAAAGAGAGCTTTGGAAAAACCAAAGCTGTTAACCACATCTACTTTCTTTCAGCTTTTTGCTGTGGCAGTGTCAGGGTAACACCAACGTTATCAAGGGCCTTTGAAACCTGCTTGAAAGCTATAAAGAACTCCTTCACTGCAGCATCGGCATCCTGGGTCATAGGTTCTGAAGAGAACCATATTTCTTTCTCTGTGTGCCCGCGGGAAAGGGAAACACATGAAAGCATGTCACCTTTTGTGAGCCAGTAGACTGAATTGATGCCTGTTGGCGTGACCCATGATGGGTGTACGGCCCTAAGTTCGTTGACAAAACGCTCCCAGTTGATGGTTGCAGATGCCTCGAGATTGAGCTTGATGCAAGCGCGGTCCCCGGTTATCTCCTTTTCGATGGAAACAAGGAGTCTCTTGTATTGTGCATCTGTGTCATGTACAACTATATCTTCTTTTGCCAACTTTTTTGCCTCCTCGGCGAAGAAGGGGGCCAGGTTCACAAGGCTGGATGGCTTGGTAAGCAGTGAAACACCAAAGAAAGCAATACCACTGAGCAACATACCTAAAATGACACCATGGTTCGATAGTATTGGGCTGATGGGTGCAAGGAAGGCAATGGACTGTAATGGAGTACCTGAATACTCTATCAAAGTAAAGGATATCTGTGCCACCGCACCTACTATAAGTCCGGCCATAGCACCTTCCTTTGTTGCACGTTTCCAATATAGTCCACCCATCAGTGGGAAGAAGTATGAAGCACTTGCAATGAAGGTTGCCACATGTATGGCCTCGAGGATACCTGTAATATAGAAGGAGAGGACCGTTGATGAGAATATGATGATGAGCACACTTATCCTGTTGACAGCCATCATTTCCTTCATTGTCGCATCCGGTTTTATGAACCTCTGGTAGATATCACGGGAGATACATGAACCACCAGATGCTGCAAAAGTGTCTGCGGAAGACATGGCTGCTGCTGAAAGGCCAACAGCTGCCAGACCAATTCCAAGGGCAGACATGTTATTGACTACAAAATGAAGTAGCAAAGGCTCGGCTTCTGCCATGGCACCCATCCCAATATCTGCAAACGATGCCTGTATCGATGGATAGAGATAGTTCAGCCCAATAGCGATAAAAGTACATGCCACACCGAATATGAGGAAGATGAGGAATGAACCAAGCATCATGCCTCTGCGTGCCGACTTCTCATCCTTGGATGCCCATATCCTCTGCCATGGGTCCTGTTCTGTGATCCAGCCAGGTATGATGGCAAAGATGAATATCATTATAGCAGGCAGACCAATGCTAAAGGGGTTCCACCAATCCGAAGGAACATTACCAATGAGCTCAGACACACCAATGGCGGGAATATCAGCTGTACCGGCTGTAGCTGCACCCATGATTATGAAAGCCATTGAGATGACAAAGACCGCAAGCATAGTGAACTGTACGACATCGGTCCAGACAACTGCTGAAAAACCACCAAGGGTGACATACATAGAGATAGCTATTGCCACTATTGCAGCTGCATAGATAGGAGAAAGACCAAAGAATATCTCCAGGACCAAAGAAAGACCCCTGATATCCGCAACGGCAAAGAGTATCATTACAATTGTGATGATAAGCGCAACCGGACCACGCAGAGAACTGCTATATCTCTGTTCAAGTAACTCAGGCTGGGTAATGGCCGGCAGATGTTTTATCTTGCTTACAAGCAGTCCAAGGAGCAATAAGGCCAAGATGTTCGGAGCTACAAAACCCCAGATGGAACCCATACCCAGTAGCATGTATAACCCTATAACAGCCAGTATACCCCCAGCTGTCATCCATGATGCAGCCGCTGAAAAACCAATGGCCAATGCGCTCATCCTGCGCCCACCCAGCCAGAAATCGGTCACAGACCTTTGTCTTTTCGAGAAATACAAACCAATAGCGATCAAACCAATGACATAAACGAACAACAAAATAAGGAACATCTGATATTTTTCCACGTGCATACCTCATATAATTATTAATTGATCCTGCATGATAAATGCAGAAGTCGTACCTATAAACGATAGAGTAGTCTAGATTCCTATTTAAACTTATTGAAAAAAATGAAAGCTATGGATGAGGCTGTCTAATTGGTTCATTTTATCCGTATTCTTATCAGACGATCTATTAAACAATAAAAGCAGGCTTCATCTAGATCAAAGAACGCATGCCGCTGTTCTTCATCAATAAATATGAGCTCATTTTAACAGTTCAAGATCGGGCTCCATGGGCACGCGCGCGTTTTTCCCGATGGTCGGACCTACTGCCTGAATGCACGTGAAAAATAGAGTATGCTGAAAAGATGCTCACATATGGAAAAACCATCTCCTACCATAATATTATTAATACTGCGCAGTAACTATCTAACTCATGACACTCGAGCCGATCCATATAAAAGAGATACATGACCTTGTTTCACGTATAGACTCATGCCTCAAAAAAGAGGATGAAAGCGATGACAAGGATCCTGTATCAGACATATTTGAAAGGCTCAGAGAACTGCACTATGATGGAAAAACGGTCATCCGGGCATTGGGAAAACTTAAACGTGGAAAAGTGAGCATAGAGAGGATATTAAGCTCAGCGGACCCCTTCAGTATAACTTATGCATGTGATAGCGGAAGCACGACTGCAAAGACATTCGATAATGGGCTATACTTTGACCTCTGCCACTGTGCTATGACGTCCACACCAAGTGACCTGTTGACCCATAGCAAGCGTACCATTGTTGCAGCAACATATACACCCAGCAAGAAGGTCACGATCAGAGCAAGTTCAGATTGGGAATATTTTGACTCTGGTGCCGGACGCAAGAGAATAATGCACATCCAGTCTGGCACCCTTCAGAAAAAGGTCAAAGACATGGTCCATGATATCGCTCTATATATGTGTGAGTCCGAGCACATGCTATGGATGCAAGAACAAATAAGCAGCAATGGATTCTTAATGATGGATGGACCGATATATCCCAAACGTCTGATGTATTGGATGGTAGTACCCTCTGAAGAGATAATGATACGCACAGACCCCCATTGCATAAAGATAATGCAGAACTATATTGATATAATGGACCATCATTTAGAGAAAGGGAAGCCATTGGTGGGTTTTGTAAAGAATCCTGAGGATATGCAGATAATGCATACCCTTAAAAAACAAGATAAAAAGCTTGACCTTCCATGGTTGTACGATGCCCAGTTCTTCAAAAATGCATTGGACCCAAAAATAGATGGCATAAAAACTACCGATGCGCGCAGATACATCACATACACGAACTGGTTCATGCAACCGAATCAGTTCTATGAGAAAATGCTCAACCTAACATCACCCCTGGTCGGAGAAAGGATCAAACATAGGTTCCCGGCAGAAGACTATTCACTTGCCTTTTTCATGGTCCTTGTACCCTCCATGAACACAATATTCAAGATAGAGTCACCCTTTGGTCTTGTGAAGGACGAGGAAATGAGAAATAAAATAACCAGAAAGGTACTCTATGATATAGCACTAAGCGGCATACCAAAGACCCTGGCAAAAGCTGACTCTCTGGCGAAGATACAGGTAGCTGAAAGGCGCCTTATCGTCGGCAGGTTCATAAATTCGAGATTGGACACCAGCTATAACGATATACGATGGGGAGAGACAGATGAAAGATGATGATATACTGAACTATGCTGGAAAAAAAGCAACAGACCAAAAAGGAAAGGACCCTATATTTGAAGACTATGAAAGTGTGGAAGGGTCAGCTTCGATAGACAATGGGAACATAGGAAGAAGGGATGATGCCCTTGGTATCATTACCACTGGTCTTGAACCTCTAGAGATAACAGATAGCGGAGCAAGGATAACAGGCTACATAACCACCTCATGCCGGGAAAGTGTACGTCTTGGGACATATGTCATGGTCCCGTATGGAGATGAGGACCTGTTTGCCAGAATATGGAAAATGCAATACGTACAGGAATATGCCGTGGATGATGCTACTGAGATACATTCCCGCAGGATATTGCAGTTCAACGACACCGAAGAGGTGGACTACAAGTTCCTGGCATATCTAGACCCAATATGTATATTGTACAAAACTGAAAAGGCTGTACTGGCAAGAAGAATGGGAGACAGGATACCACGCCCCAATACACCTATATTGCCTGTCACTGAAAAAGAAAAGATACAGACTGGGCTCAACATACCCTGTGATGGCGTTTTCCTTGGACACCTCAGCGTCGGTGGAGAACTTGTTAAAACACATGCTTTCCCTCCCACAGTACCCTACTACCTCAGAAATGACCACCTGATGGGAGACCCTCTTATATTTAGGCATATGCTGGTTTGTGGTAGCACGGGAACAGGAAAGACATTCCTCACCAAGAACATCCTCAGACAATTCATGGACGAGAACAACAGATACAGATCAAGGGGCTCTGAGGAGAAAAAGAACCCATGCCTTGTTATAATGGACCCTCAGGATGAATATTCCCAGCTCTTTGAGGACAACCCTGATATTGGCACTGCCGATAGTGATATGTTCAGAATGCAGAAGGTGAGCTTTGGAGCTTGCCGGCATACAAAGACCTTTGTTGCAAAAGTGGATGGTGAAGCATATAAAGGCAGGTCAATGGCCGAGCAGGTGGAATTTACAATACCTTTTGAGATGGTACGTAACAATTCATGGCTCATTGCCCCAGTGGGCATGACCGAGCTTCAGTATTTAGGTGTAGACCTTCTGCTTGATGATTATTTTAAGAAGAGCGGCCAGCATACATATGCCGGTTTCATGAAATATATCGAGGACGATGCATCCAGGGACCATTATGTAGAGAGCGGTAAGATACACGAATCATCCTATGACGGTATCGTGCGCAGGGTCAAAAACCGTGCTCTTGCAAGAGTATTCGACCAAGCTGCACGCCCAATGACAGAACTTATTGGGCAGATATTCAAACCCGGACAAGTAAGTGTATTTCCAACAGAATATATCACAAGTACCCGCATCCGCGATCTGATAACCCTTACCTTGATGAGTACTATAGTAGACAATAAGCTCAATACATCAGGAGAAGCTGCTGTCAAGGAAACACCTATTATCCTTGGACTTGATGAGGCACACCGATACCTTGCAGGCGCATCAGGTGAGCACTCCAGAAGGTTGATATCAAAGTTTGCCGATGCTGCACGCCAGGGAAGAAAGGAGGGACTTGGACTTTTCCTCATAACCCAGGACCCGCAGGATATCGATGACACCATATTCAAACAAATAAATACCCGCATAATATTGAATCTCAGCAATGATGCTGCCATTGGTGCATTGAAGGTAAAGAAAGATTTTGAAAAGCGGATACCCTACCTGAAGAAAGGACAAATGATAATACAAAGCCCCGATAACAGCGACATGGTGGAAATAACAGGACTTTCAAAATGCGTGGTCAGACACATATGATATGAGCTTATGTAAAAAAATAGGTATATGAATTAATGGCGGAAACCCCGGGAATTTAACCCGGCTGAACGGATTTAGAGTCCATTCGATCAACATGATCCGATTTCCACAACGATAGCAATGTATGAGATGAACTATTGGTATTTAAAATTTACCGGCTAATGTTACATTAAAATGAGATTGTCTAATTAGCTCATATTTCCTCCATTTCTGATCTGTCAACAATAAACGCGTGCTAGATCTATAACGAAAGATGCGGTTGCATCATTCTACCGATAAGGTAAATCAAAGGTGCATTTTACATCATTTGAATTTAAGTAATGTTTCATGACTAATGCATTCATGTAGGGCGTTTTAATTTATGGTGCCTGTCCTGATCTTATCAGACCTTATACATCATATTGTAGGCTTGCCTATAACTAAGGATCCTTGCGTTACTTGGATGCAGCCATGGTTAACTTTCGGGGTCTCCGTCTAAACCTGCCCCCCCACCCGTAGGAATCCCTTAACACATCGGGAGGGTTCGGGAACCGCTAACCGGTAGTATATGTGCAGTCCCGTTAGGGCTGCGCATATACGAGGTAGCCGGCGGTTCCTGCTGGTGAACAACACCGAGACCCAAACATGAAGTACCACAAGCTTATAAGGTCGGTCATATAGCGGTGGCT
>CAZBJM010000017.1:0-29550 GCA_964492225.1 uncultured Methanosarcinales archaeon | reverse complement strand
ATAAGGAAATATTCGGGACACATGCAATTGATGAATGTCCTGTGCATATGCCGCAAATCGGAGGACCAGATGAAACCGACTATAAGTGACGATGTAATTGAGCATGCTGTGGCTGGAAGGACCACAAAGGAAGAAGCACTCTCCTTGCTGAAGGCTCATCCTTTCGAACTCTTTGAACTTGCTGATAGGTTACGCTATGATGCGGTCGGGGACCTTGTTACCTATGTAGTGAACCGCAATATCAACTTTACAAACCGTTGCATTGGAAACTGTGGCTTCTGTGCCTTCAAGGATAGTTCAGGTTATGTTCTCAATATGGAGCAGATCCTGGAAAAAGTAGAAGATGCAGATCGTTATGGTGCTACCGAGCTCTGCATACAGGGTGGTTTACTTCCGGATGTGGATATCGGCTTTTATAGCGATATCGTGAAGAACATCAGGTCCAGTTTCCCTCACATGAGCATCCATGCCTTTTCTCCCATGGAGATATATCATGCTGCAAAGCAGAGTGATATGGAGATCGATGATGTTTTACTTGAACTTAAAAAAGCAGGACTTGACTCTATGCCTGGGACCGCAGCAGAGATCCTTTCCGACAGGGTGCGCAATATCATCTGCCCTAGCAAGCTGAATAGCGCAGAGTGGGTAGATGTCATTACAAAAGCTCATCGACAGGGGATACCTACCACGGCTACCATGATGTATGGGCATGTTGAGACCTTGGAGGAAAGGATAGATCACATCATGACCATAAGGGATATACAGCAAAGTACCGGTGGATTCACTGAGTTCGTTCCCTTACCTTTCATGCCCTACAATAACAGGATAGGAGAAGAGATGATAAGGTCTGGCAGGTATGTGACGCCAGGTATGGATGATATGAAGATGTATGCTATCGCCCGTATAATCCTTAATGGACATATACGGAATATACAAGCAAGTTGGGTGAAACTTGGGAAGAAATTCTCTCAGGTGGCATTGTTCTGTGGTGCCAATGACATGGGAGGCACACTCATGGAAGAGAAGATATCTAGTTCTGCAGGGGCTACATCTGGTGAGTTCATGTCAGCCAGGGAGCTTGAGTGGTTCATCCTGACGGCGGGCAGGCAGCCAAAGCAAAGGAATACGATCTATACTAAGATATCTGATACTGCCAGTACTGGAAAAATGAATATAAGAATAGCATGAGGGATACCTTGCTCTCAGATGACCTTATTGAGAATGCCCGCAAGGGGGATATTGGACCAGAGGACGCCCTTCAACTCCTTGATGCAAGACCCTTTGACCTTTTCAACCTCGCAGATGGTATACGTTATGATTCAGTAGGTGACACTGTCAGCTATGTGATCAACAGGAACATCTACCTGACAAACCGTTGTATCTGCAATTGCGGCTTCTGTGCCTTTAAACAGCATCAAGGTGGTTATATACTTTCGATAGAGGATGTACTGAAGGAAGTTGGGATAGCCCATGGCGTGCAAGCTGTGGAGGTATGTGTGCAGGGTGGATATAATCCAGAGCTCACGCTTGAATACTATATGGATGTCTTTGAAGCTATCCGGTCCGAGTATCCGGCGATGAACATTCATGGTCTTTCCCCCATGGAAGTGTTCTATGCTGCAGGACAGGCAGGTATTACAGTTGAGGAGGCACTCATATCACTGAAGGACAGTGGTCTTGGGACCCTTACAGGTACCTCTGCAGAGATACTTGTGGACAGGGTGCGCAATATCATATGTCCCGGGAAGATCAATACCGAGCAATGGGTAAATGTGATCACAACAGCTCATAATGTGGGTCTGAGGACCAATTCGACAATGATGTATGGGCACGTGGAGAGTATAGAGGAAAGACTTGAACATATTTTTCTCCTACGTAGTATACAGGAGCGTACAGATGGCTTTACTGAATTCATACCTATGCCCTTCATGCCCTATAATAACAGAACGGGAGAAGGTCTGATGGAGCAGGGAAGGTACATGACCGGTGGCATAGAGGACCTGAAACTGTTTGCCATTTCAAGGATAATACTCAATGGTCAGATTGATAATATACAGGCCCCCTGGGTGAAATTAGGTAAGAAGCTATCACAACTTGCACTTTTCAGTGGTGCCAATGACCTTGGTGGAACGCTAATGGAAGACCATATTACTACTATATCCGGTGGTAGCAATGGAGAATATACTCCCGCCGAAGAACTTGATTGGATAATAAGGGAGAGCGGAAGGGTAGCAAAAAGAAGGAATGCCATTTATGAGGAGTGCATATGAGGGCCTTGATCCCCTATAAGAGACAGAATGCAAAGTCAAGACTCTCACCAGCCATGTCTCTCAATGAAAGGGAGCATTTTGTGGAGTTGATGCTAAGGGATGTGGTAGCTTGTCTCAGGGAGGCAGGTGTCAGGGCCATCGATATCCTTACCACTCCGGATAATGGAGTGCCTGAGGACCTGGAAGTGAACATACTTTCCAGTGAGCACGATCTTAATGAGGCCATCAATCATTATCTTGGGACCCTGCATGAGCCTGTCATCATTTTAATGGCAGATCTGCCTATGGTCCTTCCCAGGCATATAATGGAGATCAGTTCAATAGATAAGGACCTTGTCATCGTGCCAGGAAGGGGGGGAGGGACCAATGTGCTCTTTATCAGGAACCCTAACGAGTTCTATGTATGTTATTATAACTCCAGCTTTTTAAATCATTGCAGGATAGCAGAAGAGAAACACCAATCGGTCCATATCTATGACTCTTTCCTATTGAGCACAGATATCGATGAGCCTCATGATCTCATTGAGCTTATGCTACATGGTCATGGTCTGTCAAAAGCATATGTGGCTGATAAGTTCGGTGTGGAAGGGAATGGCAGGTCACGTGCACGACTTGAGATCCTGCAGTGATGTAAAGTATTTGTAATCCTTTTGCTATTATATGTGCGCTCGTGCATATTCAGCATTGTTATATAGTCTTGATCAATTATAATATCAAAAATCAATACACTGGAGAGAAATAAGTGACTATTACTGTAAATAAATTCAAATGTGGGTATTGTGGTGCATGTGTAGGTGTGTGCCCAGTAGGTGCCATCGAACTTGTCGAGACCTGGATCGAAGTGGATGACACATGCACACGCTGTGGGATATGCGCAAAGATATGTCCACTGGGAGCCCTTGAGGTGTCAAGATGAAGGACCAATACGATGTAATAGTCGTTGGTGCAGGACCAGGTGGCTCCATTGCCGCAAAAACAGCAGCTGAAAAAGGTCTCAGTGTATTGATGATAGAGAAAAGGCAGGAAATAGGGGACCCGGTCAGATGTGCTGAAGGGGTTAGCAAGGCTGCACTCAGGAAACACATAAAGCCCGACCATCGTTGGGTCTGTGCCGATGTCAAGGGCTCACGTCTCTTCTCTCCCGACGGCACAATGGTCGAGATGGCTGAAGAGATATCCGGTGGGGAAGTAGGTTACGTCCTTGAACGCAAGGTATTTGATCGGGCACTGGCCTACGAAAGTGCTAAGGCCGGTGCTGATGTCATGGTCAAGACCCGGGCAACAGGCCTCATACTTGAAGATGGCTTTGTAAAAGGTGTAAAGCTCATGCACCTTGGTGTTGAAAAGGAGATACGCTCAAAGATAGTGATCGGAGCGGATGGTGTGGAATCTAAGGTTGGCAGATGGGCTGGTATCGACACATCTATAAAGCCATCAGATCTTGAGACCTGCGCCCAGTTCCTTTTGAGCGGTACTGGTGTCGATCAGAACTTCTGCCATTTCTATTTGGGTAATGAGGTGGCTCCGGGAGGTTATGTCTGGATCTTCCCAAAGGGTCAGGGGCTTGCCAATGTAGGTATTGGTATCCTTGGTAGCAGATCTGGTAAGAAACGGGCAATTGATTACTTGAAGGAATTTGTAAGCAGTAAGTTCCCGGATGCTAAGATACTTGAGATCGATGTAGGTGGGGTACCTGTCAGTGGTAGCATAGAGAGGACCATTGCCAATGGTCTTATGTTGATCGGCGATGCTGCAAGGCAATCCGACCCTATCACAGGCGGTGGTCTCATCAATGCCATGGAGGCAGGTAAGATGGCTGCAGAGGTCGCTTTTGATGCAATATCAGCAAATGATGTATCGACTGTGATGCTTGATAATTATGAGAAGCGATGGCGCCAGAAGATAGGGATGGAGATCGATAACAGTCTCATTGTTAAGAACCTGTTCATCAAGTTCAGCGACGAAGAGCTCAATTCGCTTGCCCAGTCCCTGCAGGGTGTCAACTTTTCCAGCATGAGCCTTGTTGACCTGCTCTATGCTCTGTTCAAGGCCAACAAGAAACTGCTATGGGAACTGAGGGTCCTTTTCAAGAATGTTGTCAAAATGGAGCTTGACTCCGAGCGCTGAGTCGTTCTCGCGCTTCCCTCCCTCTTTTTTTACCCCTCACATCGTCCTGCAATGGTGCTTTAAATGGGGCGCATGGGTATGATATTGGGACTATGGTCAATGTATTGCTGCTTGGATGCACTATTTGTATATTTTGAATTCGGGGTGCGGTCAGTGGGCGCGCGCGATGCTGTGCATGGGTCGCTTGACTGTTTGGGTATAGGACGCCACTTTTCAAAAAGACAATGGAAGCTCTGACCATTTAAATGCCATGCTTCTTGTTTGATAACGTGCATCTGTCAAATTTACAAGCCCCTGCCGTAAAAATCTGATCAGTCCACCGGTGTTCATCTTTTTTACGCGCGCGATGCCTGCCGCCAGGTATAGCGATACTTTGACCCTGGACCGGTGACAGAAAATGGAAAACGGGCACAAAGTAGCTATCAATTAATGGATGCTGGTCTTAGAGATATGAAGAGTAAAACAGTCAAACTCAGGATACCAGTCCAGTGGATAGGTACTGGCCTGGTATATCTGTGTTTTTCATCGTTGACAATATCCTTAATCTTTCCAGAACTCCCGGGTCAACAGGGCCAGTACCGTGAAAAGTTCAAGTCTACCAACCCACATGTTCCATATCAGTAGTAATTTTCCCAGTATAGGTACTACATCGAAGTTATCCATGGGACCCACCATGTTAAATCCAGGACCTGAGTTGCCCAGGGTTGTAATGGACGCAGAGATGGAACTCAATATATCCATACCCATGAGTGACAATGCACCTGTGGTCGTTGCAAATACCATCAGGTAGATGAACACAAAGGAGATTATGGATTGCATTATGTCATCGGGTACTGCTTTATCGTTGTATTTAATAGGCTTGATGGCACGGGGATGTAGTGTCTTTAAGAGGACGTTCTTCCCGTATCTGCCCATGAGCAGTACCCTTACTACTTTAATGCCACCAGATGTTGAGCCAGCGCATCCGCCTATGAATAGTACGGCCAGCAACACTATCCTGGAAGAATCGGTCCACAGGTCAAAATCCGTGGAAGCAAATCCCGTGGTCGTAAGAAGGGATACTACATTGAATATCGCATATCTGAAGGCGCTTGCAACTGTTTGTCCCATGTCTTTCCAGAGAGTGAAGGTAAGGATGGCTGTTGCAAGTAGCACTATAAGTGTGTAGTAGCGGAACTCCTCGTCTTTTATGAAGCATTTGTGGTCATCATGCAATACCCTGTAATATAGGGAAAAGTTAGCGCCACCAATGAACATGAATATCACTATGATAGCTTCTATCAACGGATCGTTTATCTGGGCGACACCCATACCATATGGTGAGAATCCTCCGGTAGATATTGTTGCAAAGGTGTGGGTTATAGAATAGTACCATGTCATGCCTGCCAGTTTCAGTGCCACGGCCATGGCAACAGAGACTACGATATAGATGGTCCAGAGTATCCTTGCAGTACTTCTTATCCTGGGTTTCAGTTTATCTTCGGTGGGTCCAGGGACCTCTGCACGGAACAGTTGTCTTCCTGCAACACCAAGTTTTGGAAGAATGGCAATGAATATCATTATTATACCCATACCACCCAGCCATTGGGTCATGCAGCGCCAGAAGAGGAAACTCATGGTATGGCCTTCTATGTCCTGGAGGATGGTTGCACCCGTTGTTGTAAAACCGGACATGGATTCAAAAAGAGCGTTAACAGGGCTCACACCTTCCAATATAAATGGAAGGGAGCCGAATACGGCTGCTGCAAGCCATCCAAATGCAACGATGGCAAATGCTTCCTTTGTCTTCCATTCTCCTTCAACTTTGTAGACCGAGCTTAGTAAAATGCCGCTTGCACCTGTGATCATCACAGATAGTACAAAGGGGCGCAGAGGTTCATCATAGTAAAAGGCTACCAGTAATGGCACGACCATGGCAACTCCCAGTAAAGAAAGGAGCTTACCCAGTACGCTAAATATGACAGCTTTATTGATCAAGATGTTTCGCTTCCCTTAATCTTAGTGGAACAGGTCTTCAACCTCATCATGTGCAGACTGCAGGGCAAAGATGACCACTCTGTCCCCCTCTTCTATAATGAAGTCCCCACGGGGTACTACAGTGTTCCCTTTATGTACAACCATACTTACAATGGCTCCCTTTGGGAACTTTACACTCTTTAGAGGTTTGCCAACTATCTTTGATCTCTTTGATGTGATATATTCTACTATCTCGGCCTTTTCACCTTCTATGCTGGTGATAGACTCCACACCTTTTCCAAATGTGAGTTTTAGTATTTCACTGACAGTAGCTTGCCTTGGGCTTATTGCACTATCGACGCCAACCATTTCAAATAGTGACACATAATCTGAGCGGTCGGCTCTGGCAATTACCTTTTTACCACCAAGGTGCTTGGCGAGCAATGCGCACAATAGGTTCTTCTCATCACTATCGGTGACGGCTATCACCACATCCATATCTGCCACACCTTCGTCCTTAAGGAGGTTGATATCGGTACCATCACCATTTAGGACAAGTACTCCAGGCAGTTCTTCGGCTATCTTCTCCGATCGCAATTTGTCGGTTTCAATGACCTTTATATCAAATTCACCTTTTGATATCACTTTTGAAAGATAGAAACCTACAACGCCTCCGCCGATGATCATTATCTTGCTACGCTTTCCTGATCTTTCACCGAACATGTCCCGGACTTCTTTTATCGCTGCAGGTTTTCCAATGACCACAATTCGGTCGTTCTTTTGGATAATGTCCTTCCCGTGGGGAATTATCACTCTGGAGTCACGGAACAGGGCACTGACAATACAGCTGCTGGCCAGTTTCAGATCTTGGAGCTCTTTACCCACCATTGCATTTTTGTCAGAAACGACAAATTCCATCATCTCCACTTTTCCTTCTGCAAAGTACTCAGCACCTATGGCATAGGGTATCGACAAGATCTCAGCAATTTCCGATGCCAAGGTCAGTTCAGGACATATCATGATGTCCACTCCTATCTGAGTTCGCTTATCTACGGGCTTATCTATATAATCTGGACTGCTTACCCTTGCGACGGTCTTTAAGTGCTTTTTGTCTTTTACGACCAGCTTTGCCGCCATACAGGCAACAATGTTCAGTTCATCAGAACTTGTCACAGCAGCAAGCAAGTCAGCATTTTCCAGTACAGAGCTCAGAATTGCTACATTGGCACCGTTGCCTTGTATGACCTGTACATCCAATTCATCTGCCCTCTGGCACGCGTCTTCATCCAAGTCGATGATTATTACATCATTTGACTGATGAAGGGTCTTAGCAATATGGTACCCGACCTCTCCGGCACCGATTATTACGATTTTCATAAAATTCCTTCATAGGTATTTTTGATAAAATTAACCTAAAGAAGGCACTACAATAGAAGTTGCATTTAAAACTTGCCGTTAAATATCGTTATATAAATAATTTGCTGTCAAGTCTTCGGTCCTTGTTCATGATAAGCACAACACATGCGTACAAGCACACTTGGAAGAAAATCATCTTTGATCTGATATCAGATCATGGGACCCGGTGGCAGCTACCAGCCCAGGTCCCATTTATATATCATGCACAAGCATGCATCATTTATCATTCTCAAAGGCTTCTTTCATCTTCTCAAAGATGCCTTTTCCACTTCGACTGCCTCTTCCACCCTTTGGGCTTTTTGGTTTTGTGCCATCCTCTGGCAATTCCAGCTGCCTGAGCAAGGCTTTCTGCTCTTCGGTGAGATTTGTGGGTGTCCTTACGATGACCCTGACCAATTGGTCTCCTTGACCACGACCATGTGGGTCAGGCATCCCTTTTGCTTTCAAGCGCAGTACGGAGTGTGTCTGTGTACCAGGTTTTATGGACATCTTGACATTGCCATATAGTGTTGGCACCATAACATCATCTCCCAGAGCTGCCTGGGTGATACTGATGTTCTGTTCATACAGTATATCATCGCCTACACGTTCGAACATCTTATGCGCTTCCACATGGATGACCACATAGAGGTCTCCAGAAGGCGCACCGGGGCTTCCTTGTTCCCCTTCCCCACTTACCCTCAGGCGCATTCCAGTGTCGGCACCCTTTGGTATCTTGACGCTGATCTTGCGTACCTTCTTTTGTTTACCAGTACCGCGGCATGCTGCACATGGGTTCTCTATCGTCTCTCCAGCACCACGGCAGGCGCTACAGGTACTCGTTGTCATGAAACGGCCAAAGGGTGTGTCTCTGGTCTGGTTGACCTGGCCTGCCCCGTGACATGTTGGACATTTTTTTGGACTTGTGCCCGGTTTTGCACCTGTGCCATTACATGTCTCACAGTTCTCTGCCCGGGGAACATCGATAGTTGTCTCCAGTCCACTGGCAGCCTGCTCCAATGTCATGCTAAGGTCATATCTCAGGTCAGAGCCTCTCATGGGTCCGCGTCTCTGTTGTCCACCAAATCCGCCAAATCCTCCTCCGAATATATTCCCAAGGATATCGCCCAGGTCTTCAAAGCCCCTGAAGTCAGCGTTCCTGAATATATCCTCACGGCTGTATCGGCTGTCGATACCCGCGTGACCGAAGCGGTCGTACTGTTCCTTCTTTTCTGGATCAGAAAGCACCGCATAGGCCTCTGAGATCTCCTTGAACATCTCTTCAGCACCTGGGTCTTTATTCTTGTCCGGATGATACTTCATGGCAAGCTTTCTGTACTCTTTCTTGATCTCAGCTTCCGTAGCCTCTTTCGATACGCCAAGTATCTCATAATAATCGCGTGTAGTGGTCATGTATGATCCCTATGGGTTTCCGGGCATGATAAAGAAATGCAGTAAGGTACTGCGCCCAACAGTACCTTACAAACGGTATCTGATTTATTTTTTATCCTCGTCGACCACTTCATAGTCTGCATCAACTATGTCATCGTCGGATGAGCTGTTGGCCTTATCTCCATCCGGTGATGCTGCAGCTGCCTCTTCCTGTGCCTTTTTGTATAATGCAGCAGATACGTCATATACAGCGGTCTGGAGTGCTTCTGTCTTCTCTCCGATGGCTTCGATGTTGCTTCCTTCCAGTTCCTTCTTTAGGTCTTCAATGGCCTTTTCCACCTTCGACCTTTGGTCATCACTAGCTACATCCTTTGCTTCCTTAAGTGTCTTCTCGGCAGCATTCACCAAGGATTCAGCGGTATTCCTTATTTCCACCTCTTCCTTGCGCTTCTTGTCTTCCTCGGCATGGAGCTCTGCATCCTTTACCATCCTCTCTATCTCATCCTCGGAGAGTCCTCCTGGCTTCTGGATGGATATGGATTGTTCCTTGTGGGTTCCAAGGTCCTTTGCTGTCACATGCAGGATACCATTTGCATCTATATCGAAGGTCACTTCTATCTGTGGCATACCTCTTGGAGCAGGTGGGATACCATCCAGTGTGAAGTTGCCCAGGGTCTTGTTGGCAGAGGCTATCCCTCTCTCACCCTGCAAGACATGTATCTGCACAGCAGGCTGGTTATCAGCAGCTGTAGAGAATATCTGGCTCTTCTTGGTCGGAATGGTGGTGTTCCTTTCGATGAGGGGTGTTGCTACTCCTCCCAGGGTCTCGATACCCAATGTAAGCGGGGTGACGTCCAGCAGTAGTACATCGTGGATGTCTCCACCAAGTACTCCAGCCTGTACAGCAGCACCAACAGCAACTGCTTCATCCGGGTTGATGTTCTTGTATGGGTCCTTGCCGGTTGCCTTGCGGATGAGATCACTTACAGCAGGTATCCTTGTGGAACCTCCGATAAGCAATACCTTCTCAATGTCCTTGGGCTTGAGCTTTGCATCATCCAGTGCCCTGTTCACGGATACCAGCGTCTTGTCAAGCAGGTCTCCTATCATCTTCTCGAACTGTGCCCTGCTCAGGTCCATATCGATATGTTTTGGCTGACCACTGGCATCTGCTGTGATGAATGGCAGGTTGATGTTTGTGGATGCGACACTGGACAGTTCTATCTTTGCCTTCTCCGCGGCATCCTTCAGGCGCTGCTGTGCAGCCTTATCCTTCGAGAGGTCAATGCCTTCGTTCTTCCTGAACTCATCTACTATGTATTTTACTATCCTGTCGTCGAAGTCATCTCCGCCAAGGCGTGTATCGCCACTGGTGGCCAATACTTCGAATACCCCGTCGCCAAGTTCAAGGATGGATACATCGAAGGTACCTCCTCCCAGGTCGTATACAAGTATCTTATGCTCTCCACCCTCCTTATCAATGCCATATGCAAGAGCTGCGGCGGTTGGCTCGTTAATTATCCTTTTCACATTGAAGCCGGCAATGGCTCCAGCATCCTTTGTGGCCTGCCTCTGTGAATCGTCGAAGTATGCTGGCACGGTAATGACAACATCGCTTATGGTCTCTCCAATATATGCCTCTGCGTCATCCTTCAACTTTCTCAGGATCATTGCAGATATCTCCTGTGGAGTGTATGCCTTATCATTCAACTTAACGGTGTACTTTGCTTCACCGATGTGTCTCTTGATAGAGCTCACACTGTTCTCGGCATTTGTGATCACTTGCCTCTTTGCGACCTGACCTACGAGCTTCTCCCCCTTCTTGGAGAATGCGACCACGGAAGGCGTGGTCCTGCCACCTTCTGCGTTAGGGATAACTGTAGGCTCTCCGCCCTCTATGATGGCCATACACGAATTTGTAGTTCCAAGGTCAATTCCCAATATCTTTCCCATGTTCTTACCTCTTGATTGGTTCAAATATATCTATTAAGTTCATCATCTTTTGCAGTATGCATCATTCATCGCTTGTGGATGGTCTTTTTGAGACTGTGACCATTGCAGGCCTTATTACCTTTGAATGCAGGTAATAGCCAGGCTTACAAACATCGATGATGGTATTCTCCTCATACTCCGGGTTCTCGATGTGCATGATAGCTTCATGCAGATGTGGATCGAATTCAACTCCATTGCACTCTATCTTCTGGAGTCCTTCCTTTTCCAGTATTGTGGCAAATTGCCTGAATACCATGTCCACACCCTTTACAAGGGATCCCATATCATCTGTCTGTTTGGCAGACGCTATTGCACGCTCGAAGTTATCATACACTTCAAGTAACTCTGTGATGATCTGCTCAACTGCAAATTTCCGGTACTCATCTTTTTCCCGGATGCTTCGTTTTCTGAAATTATCGAAATCTGCACCAAGGCGCATCAATTTCTCACGAAGCTGTGCAGTATCATCCTCCTGCTGGGGTACAGCCTTCTCTTCTTCAGAGTTCATATCATCACTATCGTCATATCCTTTATCCATTTCAATATCTCCAATGGTCCACAGTTATGCACATCACTTCTAATCATTGTATGATGTT
Source organism: uncultured Methanosarcinales archaeon (assembly GCA_964492225.1). Taxonomy (GTDB): domain Archaea; phylum Halobacteriota; class Methanosarcinia; order Methanosarcinales; family Methanosarcinaceae; genus Methanolobus. Next base: position 17,822 of record CAZBJM010000017.1, on the reverse strand, counting down.
CTATAAATAGTTTACCATTGGCGATGCAATCCGTCTACCTTTTGACCCTATGGCAAAACAGGTATCGATCAGTACAAGGAACTTATCTTGTGCTTTAGCATTTTTATAATTAGCATGCTTGCTATCATACAGACTGCTAGTGATGAAAGTATCTGTTCCCACGATATCTGTTTAAAACCCTCGCTCATGACAAAGGCCAATCCTGTAAGGAATGCAGTTGCAGAGAATGTCACAATAAAGGATGCTATAGCCCCTCCTATCATGGACCCACTATGGTCAGCACCACGGTTCTCAAAGAACACGGAACCTATTATGAAAACGATCGCAAAGATCAACAAGATAACGGCAATTGGCACAGGTGTGGTCTTTGTGGATGCGATGTTCATGATGCCCATTGCAACGCTTATCATGAACAACGCCAGTGCTGTAGAAGCCGCCAGTGCCTCTACAAATGGATTTTTGTCATTAGTCCCATGTCTTCCTTTTTTCTTCATATTCATCCCATTTGATATGGGAACTGATACTATATATCTATTTTTAGTTATATAATAGCACAGTTCCGAGCTTGTCTAATTAGCTCATATTTTATCCATTTCTGATCAGATGATCAATTAACAATAAACGCGTGCTACATCTATAACGAAAGACGCGCTTGCGTCTTTTAACGAAAAATGCGGCACCTCTTTACAGTATAATCCCCGGCTCCCCGCCAGTCGCGCGCGTTTTTCCCGAGGGGTGGATAGTATATAGGTATATAACGTGAAAAGTGGAGCATGCTTTTAAAAAGCGATAAGAACATAAAGCGAAATCCTGATCAGACAAACTCGTTCCATTACCGCACACGGATGTATGAGCATACTGTGTGTACAACAGCAAGTAATATATCAAATAAATGCACTTGCATCCATTATGAAGATACTGCTGGCTGAATATGCTGTGGGGATGGGGCTTGGAGGCACTCTTTTGAAAGAAGGGGGAGCAATGCTTGGTACGCTGACCGATAGTTTCTCAAGGTTGGGGCACGAGGTCAAATATCTTTCAGCGGGAGCAAAGCTTGCCCATGGTGATGCTATAGCTTCCGGTCCAGATGACTTCATGGATGTCCTTGAAAGGGAAGCATCATATGCTGATGCTGGACTTGTTATAGGACCCGATGATATACTGGCCGGACTTACATCTATCATCGAAGAGAACACCAGCAATCTTGGTTGTTCTGCAAGTTCCATAGGCATGTGTGCCGACAAACTGGTATGTACTTGCATACTGGAGTCGCACGGTATTCTTGTACCGGGTATCCTTGGGCCTGATGCACAGGAACTGTGTGTGGTAAAACCCCGGTCAGGGTGTGCATCGGAAGGGGTGCACATGGCTTTTCCAGACAGTGTGGAGGAAGGCTTTATAGCTACGGAATACATAGAGGGGGAGCACCTTAGTGTAAGTATCATCTGTGGCAGTAAGGCATTGCCTCTCAGTGTGAACAAACAACATATAGAGATAGATGGTACAAAGCCTGGTTCACATGTCATATATAGGGGTAATGTTGTGCCTTTTAGAACAATGCATGAACAGGAATTGTTCGATGTTGCTGCAAGGACAGCAAAGGTACTGGGTTGCAATGGTTATATCGGAGTAGACATAGTATACAGTAATGGTCCAAACAAAGGACCGTATGTTGTTGATGTCAATCCCAGACCAACCACTGCTATCTATGGGCTGGCCAGAACACTTAAGGCCGAGATCGGAGAACTACTGCTGAAGAATCTTTCAGGGATGCTACCGGATACCGTTAGCACAGAAGGTGAGTTCTCGTTCACGAAAGATGACTTTGAGGATATCATATGAGAACGATCGGGATAGATATTGGCGGTGCAAACACAAAAATAGCATCAGCCGATGGAGAGATCATTGAACTATACTATATACCCCTCTGGAAGGACACAAGACTTCCGGAAGCTTTGGAAGAGTTAGCTGAAAAACACAACCCCGACAGGGTATGTGTTGTGATGACCGGAGAACTTGCCGACTGCTTTGAGGATAAGCTGGCAGGTATCAAGTTCATCATGGGATCAGTTGAACACGCCTTCAATTGCGATATCCGTTATATCGAAAATAGTGGTCATTTCTATGATGGCTCTGGCGATATACGTAAACTGGCTGCTGCAAATTGGGCTGCTTCTACCAATCTTATCGGTTCGGAGATAGGCGATTGTATCTTTATCGATGTTGGTAGCACTACCAGTGATATAATTCCTATTAAGGATGGCAGACATGTGGCAGGTCTGAGCGATTTCTCCAGACTGGCACGTAGCGAGCTTGTGTATGCAGGCGTGTTGCGGACGAATCTGGCCTATCTGCTTGACACCCTTGATCTTACTGTTGGAAAGTGCCGCATATCATCCGAACTGTTTGCGACAACAGCCGATGTCTATCTTTTGCTTGGGGATATATCTGAGGAGCTCTACACATGTGAAACAGCCGATGGCGCAGGAAAAAGCAAGAATGATGCCATGCGCAGGATCGCAAGGGTCGTGTGTGCAGATCTTACGGAGATATCGCCAGATGAGGTCTACAGGATAGCTGAGCAGGTAAAGGAGACACAGATATCACTCCTTGCTGAAGCTATTTCTCAGGTTGCGGGTAAGAATGATCTTTCCAAGGTGGTTTCAGCAGGATTAGGTGAGTTCCTTGTACGTGCAGCTTCCAAGAGGCTTGGTTTTGAGTGCATTACTGTAACGGAGTATTGGGGTGATGGGATCTCAAAGGTCTTCCCAGCCTATGCAGCCGCCAGGATGTTCGACGCAGAAGCTTATACCGAGGAAGATAAGGGCTAGATCAAAATGAAAGTTCTGGTAAAGCTAGGGGGTAGCCTCATGGAGGGGTCACTTGAAGTGGTCAGGATGCTGGTGGCTCACTTTGGGACCAATGCCTACCAGAACAATGCTACCATTATCATAGTGCCAGGTGGTGGTATCTTTGCAGATGCTGTACGTCAGGCCTGTGACCGCTTCTGTATTAGCGATGATGCGGCCCATTGGATGGCCATCCTTGCAATGGAGCAATATGCCTACTATATCCGGGACAGGACCAGTGTCCATGTATCGGCATCCTTGGATGATATCCCAAGCGGGGTCACATTGCTGCTTCCATATGCTTTTCTTATGGAAAGGGATGAACTTCCCCATTCGTGGGATGTGACATCTGATACTATTGCAGCATGGATAGCTAAATACCTTGGGCTGTCGTCCTTTGTGAAGGTCACAGATGTGGATGGTATCTATGTTGATGGGTGTGTACAAGGCTCCATGGTCTGTGATGAGGTCCCAGGTTTGGGTAAGACCTGCCTTGATAATGCAATACCTTTTTTCCTGAAGGACAATCATATCGATTGTCTTATCGTCAATGGCCTATATCCGGAGCGGGTACTTGCTGCTGTTCTTGGAAATGAGGTCACAGGAACTTACATCAAGGGGAATATTTAAATTATATACCGTGTATGTACTGAAATCATTGACATGCTGTATTACAGTATAATATTGTTTAGATATCGTTTTTAAAGGAGATATTAGATGGTAAGTAAAGTTGAGAATTGTACTTCGTGTAACACAAGGCTTGTAGAGGAAGGTTATGCACGTTTCCCTTGCCCTGCATGTGGCAGAGAGCTTGGAAGATGTCAGAGCTGCAGGCAGCAGAGCAACGCATACGCATGCCCAAAATGTGGCTTTGCAGGTCCGTGAGGTGTGTTGAATGGGTGATGTAGCAGCAACTATCAAGATAATGCCGGTTTCTGTAGAGACCGACCTGAAGGAGCTCACCAAGAAACTGATCGCAGCACTGCCTGCTGGTGCAGAGTTTGGTACTTCCAAGGAAGTACCTATTGCCTTTGGTATCAAGGCCATTATGATGGTCGTCCTTGTAGGAGATATGGAAGGCGGCACAGAAAAGGTAGAGGAAGCCCTTGCAGCCGTTGAAGGTGTAGAGAACGTAATGGTTACAGAGGTCGGCAGGCCTGTATAACCTTTTTCTTTTTTCTTTTTTTTAATATCCGGGCTTGTAGATCAGGGGTAGATCGTTACGTTCGCAACGTAAAGGCCGCGGGTTCAAATCCCGCCGAGTCCACTCATTCAGAGTTTCCTCTCTTTTTGATGATCTCTCCCCATTTCTCTATCATTTCCCTCAATGTTCCCAAAGAGATGGGTTTTGACATATAGTCATCCATCCCTGCTTCAATGAAGCGCAACCTATCGGTCTTTAAGGCGTATGCGGTCATTGCAATTATCGGTATGTTCCTGTCTATGGTCCCGGGGCTTGCATTCCTTATGTGTCTTGTGGTCTCCAATCCATCCATTTCGGGCATCTGCACATCCATTAGTACCATGTCGTATCTTTTTGTCTCAAGGGCCTTCAAAGCATCTACTCCATTAGATGCAGTGTCAGCATCAAATCCTATTCTGCGGAGCATGCTCTGTGCCAGTTTCTGGTTGTTCTTATTATCTTCCACCAGCAGGATCTTGAGGTCCATATCATGTCTCTCAAATTGTTCTTTGTTCTCGGTTTTTTCTTCGTAATCCAAAAAGTTCTGTTTTTCCATACATACAGTGAATTTGAACTCTGAACCCTTCCCAATTTCACTGGTCACATTGATAGTACCGCCCATGGCCTCTATCAATTGTTTGGAAATTGCAAGACCTAGCCCAACACCACCAAAGCGACGGGTGTTCGAAGCATCGGCCTGGGTGAACTTCTCAAGATAATGTCCTTTTTGTCATCAGGGATACCAACGCCCGTATCACGCACTATGAATTGCAACATCACCATAGTTTCATCCTGTGCTCTCACGGACACATCAATATTGACCTCCCCACTGGATGTGAATTTGATAGCGTTCCCCGTGAGGTTTGTCAGTATCTGGATCAGACGCCCAGCATCCCCCTGCACCATTAAAGGTACGTCCTGGTCTATCTTACAATATAATGCCAGCCCTTTGGCGTGTGCACGCAGGGCCATGGTATTGACAAAACCATCCAGCAGGTTGGATATGTTAAAGTCCAGCATCTCAAGCTCCAGTTTCCCAGCTTCGATCTTTGAGAAGTCCAGTATATCTTCAATGAGGCTGAGAAGTGCTTTTCCGCTCCTTTGTACGATCTCCACATAATGGCGCTGCTCGGGTGTGAGTTCCGTTTCCATTAGTAGCTCATTAAAACCTATCACACTGTTCATTGGCGTGCGTATCTCATGGCTCATATTGGCAAGGAACTCGGATTTTGCATTACTGGCACGCTCTGCAGCCATTTTTGCCTGGTAAAGCTCGAATTCAGCTTTTTTGCGCTCGGTAATGTCCATTCCAACACTATACATTTCCTTAATCTGGCCGTCTTGGTCATAGATGGGACTGTTGGACCATGATATCCAGAGGCGCCGTCCATCTTTACACACGTTTTCGTTGATGTTGCTAGCAAGCTCTTCATGTTGTGTAAAGACATTTTCCATAAGGACGGACAGGTTCCTTCCATCTTTTTCATATGGAGGTACTATCGTGCCTACGACATTTTTTCCAATGAGCTCGTCTTCACTATATCCAAAGAGCTTCTGCCCGAAATCATTGAGGAACAGGATCTCCCCGTTGCTCTTCCATCTAAGGATGATGCTATATGATTTCTCCACCAGGTCCCTGTATTTCAGTTCGCTTTCTTTTAGTACTTCCTCTATTTGTTTTCGGTGCTCTATCTCTTTGTTCAGCTCCCGTGTCTTTATGGTGACCTGGCGCTTTACTGACCATATCCAGAAGGACAATATTAGGGCCAACCCTGTAGCAGGAACAAGGATGAACATCAGGTATTTGGTTATTTGTTCAGTAGCTGATCCTTTATATGGTTCTGCAAACCATTTCTTATATATCTCATCATACTCCCCGGAGTGCCTGATTATTGCAAGTCCTTCGTTTAGCTGCTGTTGTAACTGCTCGTTCCCTTTTGAAAGGGCAAAACAATATTCCTTTGGTTCTACAGAAGGTCCGACGGTTTTGATGTTCTTGATCCCAAGCTCTTTAATTATATGCACAGCTTGCAGTTTTCCAAGTAGTGCAGCATCATATTGACCTGATGAGAGAAGGATCAGGGCATCTTGCTGGTCCCTCACTGTTATTATTTTCGAGGGGTCTGTTCTGGCAAGCATGTAGTCATGCATTATATCTCCCTGCTGTACGATGACATACTTATCTTTAATGTCATCAAGTCCAGTGACGGGCGAACCTTCTCGGACGAACATGGCATATGTGACTATGAGGTGTGGTGTGGTAAAGAGCACATTCTCAGCACGTTCAGGCGAATAATACATCCCTGTCAACACATCAACCTTGCCACTCTCAAGGTCTGCCCTCACCTCATTCCAAGGACCAAGTTCTATACTGGCATTGATCCCCATGGTATTGGCAACCGCTCTGAAAACATCCACATTGAACCCGGTGGCTTCTCCATTCTTGTCAGTATACTCGTAAGGAGGGTAGTTACAATCTCCCCGGACAATGATGTGATCATCAGATGCATTTCCTATGCCTGTGCATATGGAGATGAGAAGGAGCATAGCAGTCGCTATATGCATCCATAAGGGATATCTTGGATGGAGCAATCTCTTATGGGGAGATGCTTTTTTGTGGTCCAGGCCAGTGTTCTGTTCTCTTAGCATTTTTGCTCCCAAAGAGCTATACATGTCTTTAGTGCATGGGCAACCATGGATACGGTCTTATGGGTTGGAGCACTTGGAATACAATTGCTATATAATCTTTAGTATTATTTTAGTAATATATAGTTTCCGTTCAAATCGTTTTTATGTCCGGTCTGCTCGCTTTCTGTGGTCCATATAGGATGGGTTCCTATGCTTTAGTCGAATTGCTTGCTCTTTCTTGTGTAGTTCTTTTCTGGAGCTTGTGTTTTGTCGGGACCCAATTGCCATAATTTAAATATGATGAATTAATATCAGATAACGTTTAATCGACTCTATATAAAAATATATAATTGAAGTTGTCCACAATATCTTGTGGACACGCGGATATGTATAAAATCTCACGGAAGGTTTTTTATATCTGAGCTCAGTCTAGCTAATTACTATCAGGAGAATCGTTATGTCAGAAATAATCGATGTAAGTAACATAGTCTACAGTTACATACCGGTTGCAACCATCCTTATCGTGGCACTTATCATGCCGCCTCTGATCATGTTCCTTGTGAAATTATTGAGTCCTAGGAGCAGATCGCCGGCAAAGTATGATACCTACGAGGCCGGCTCCGTTCCAATTGGAGATGCGAGGATCCAGTTCAATGTCGAATACTATCTATATGCCATTGCATTTGTGCTGTTTGACATAGGAGTTCTGTTCCTATATCCCTGGGCCCTCGTCTTTAAAGACCCGGGAATAACAGGGCTGGCAGTCGCTGAGATGCTCGTGTTCCTTAGTTTTATGGTGCTTGGTTATGTATATCTGTGGAAGAAGGGGGCATTTAAGTGGCAGTAGAACATGAAGCAGAAAAGGCTGAATATGAGCAGATACCAGGGGTCATGCTGACGGACCGCAATGCTATAAGTGACTTCTTGAAAAAGACAAAGATACAGGATGTCATCAATTGGGGCAGGAGGAACTCTCTTTGGTTCACGGTGAATGCGATGGGGTGCTGTGGTGTGGAATTGCTTTCCGCAGGTATGGCGCACTATGATACTGACCGTTTCGGTATTCTTCCAAGGAACTCTCCAAGGCATGCAGATGTGCTGATCATCAGTGGTTATGTGACAAAGAAGTATATGCCTGCATTGAAAATGGTATGGGACCAGATGCCTGCACCAAAATGGGTCATCGCATATGGTGATTGTGCCATCAGCGGCGGTCCTTTCTATGATTCGTATAACACCGAGCAGAATGTAGATGAGATATTCCCGGTCGATATATACGTCCCAGGATGTCCTCCAAGATGTGAAGCTCTCATTCAGGCATTTGTGGAACTGCACAAGAAGATAGAAGCCAAGCAGGATATAGGTACGGAGTACTGAGGTGTGCAAATGGATGCAAAATCTATGCTAGATACGCTTTCTTCCCGTTTTCCAGAGGCTATCTATGATACAAAGGTCGAATCCGGGATACGGATATGTGCAAAGGTCGATCCGGTGAATGTAGTGGAGGTATGCAGGTATCTTAAAGATGAACTATCCTTTGGGCATCTTTCCTGCGAGTTCGCTATTGATTATCTGGACAGGAACGAGATGGAAGTAGTTTACCTGATAAGTTCTTATGAACATCCGGTCCTTATTACCCTTAAGGCTATAATTCCAAGGGACAAGCCAGAAATAGAGTCTGTTGTATCGGTCTTTTGGAATGCTAACTGGTATGAGAGGGAGACATATGAGTTGTTCGGTATACATTATATCAACCACCCGAACCTGAAACCTCTTGTGCTGACCGACGAAATGCTTGGGGAGTGGCCCTTCAGGAAGGACTATAAGGGCTATCCAGGTAAGACTGCAAAGAATCTGGTGTGAGGTATTGTTATGGATAAAAATGTCGGACCTTCTGAAATGATCCTGCACATCGGGCCGCAGCATCCTATGATGCCAGGGCCGTTCAGGATCAACGCAAAGTTAAATGGTGAGACAGTTGTGGATTCTGAGGTTGAGATGGGCTGGCTTCACAAGGGTATAGAAAAGATCCTTGAGAACAGGACATACCTTCAGGGCATAACGATCGTTGATAGGATATGTTATATGGCAGCAGCAACCAATGAGGAAGCATTCGTTGGTTGTGTTGAGAAGCTTGCTGATATAGAGGTGCCTGAGAGGGCACAGTACATACGTGTTATCTTGGAGGAGCTTTCTAGGATACAGAGCCACATGCTTGGTATGGGTGAATATGCCACGACACTTGGGTTTGTGAGCATGTTCATGTTCACTATCAGAGACCGTGAAGATGTATTGTCTCTCATAGATTCTATCACTGGGGCACGTATAACCCACAGTTTCCTTCGTTTTGGGGGCGTCAGGGACGACCTTCCAGAAGGTTTCAAGGATGATGTCAAGTATGTGTTTGCAAATCTTAGGAAGGACATCGATACCTATGAGGAGCTCTTCAGCACTGATTCGGTGTACCGCTCCAGGACAGTGGGTGTAGGTATACTTACACCTGAGGTCGCAAAGGATAAAGGAGTAGCAGGCCCCGCTCTCAGAGCTACAGGGGTTACCTTTGATGTCCGCAAGGATGAACCATATCTTGTCTATCCAGACCTTGATTTCAAGGTATGTACGGCAAAAGTGGGCGATGCTTACTCCCGGGTGCAGGTACGTCTCGATGAGATACGTGAGAGCATGTATATTGTTGAGCAATGTCTTGACCAGATACCAAATGGTCCTCTCTTCCCCGAAGGGACAGCATACGGTCGCAGGACTCCTGTGATGAGGGTGCCCCCAGGTGAGGTATACCACAGGGTGGAGGACCCAAGGGGTGAGATGGGATTCTATATGGTATCCGATGGTTCAGATAAACCATACCGTGTAAAGATAAGAGGGCCAGTGTTCCCAACACTGCAAGGCTTGCCACCACTTATCAAAGGAGTGAGGGTCGCAGAGATCATCACAATTGCCGGTAGTATGGATGCATGTACGACAGAGGTAGACAGGTGATCATGATGGAATTACCCGATATCTTATTCAATCCAGTGTTCAGGAGCATCCTTGGTGCCTGTCTGGTGGGCTTCATATTCCTTGCTGCCATGGTGGCTGTATGGTTCGAACGTAAGTTTGCATCTGATATCCAGCAAAGGTTAGGTCCTTCAAGGACAGGTCCCCATGGCCTACTTCAGTTGTTCGCCGATGCGATCAAGTTGCTCACAAAAGAGGATGTCATCCCAAGGAACGTGGACCGTTTATTGTTCGCGCTTGCACCAGCAATGATGTTGCTGTCGGTCTTCCTCTTGCTTGTCGCACTTCCATTTGGCGCATTGATAATCAATGATACTGCCTATCCGATAGCTGCTACAGAGATGGATATAAGTATCCTCTATGTTGAGGCGGTTTCTGCTATCTCTGTCATAGGCGTGTTCATGGCCGCATATAGTTCCAATAATAAGTATTCATTGCTCAGTGCCTTTAGGAACTTTGCCCGTATGATCGGTTACGAGGTCCCTCTGGGTCTTACTGTTGTAGGTGTTGCTATCATGGCTGGCTCATTGAACGTTGTGGAAATTGCACAGGCACAGTCTCCTTTGTGGTTCGTTTTCAAACAACCACTGGGTTTTGTGGTCTTTTTCATAGCAATGATGGCCGATATGGGTCGTCACCCCTTTGACCAGAACGAGTCAGAAGAGGAGCTTATAGCTGGTTGGATAACTGAATATACTGGTATGAGGTTTGGTCTTGGCTTCTTTGCAGAGTACATCCACCTTATACTTGGAGCAATGATCATTGTCTTGCTCTTCCTGGGCGGCTGGAACCTTCCGGTGTTCCTGACATCTGTCAGTGCTCTTGGCCTGATCTTGCCAACGGTGTTCTTCATGCTCAAGGTATGTCTGGTAATGCTGTTCATAATCATGGTCAGATGGTCTATCCCAAGACTGGCCATTGACAAGGTGGTAGAGATCAGCTGGAAAAAATTGCTCCCATTGGCCCTTATCAATCTGGGCTGGGTAATAGCATTGGCTCTGCTGGGAGTGTGAGGAAATGGTTATAAAGAATATAATAAGAGCTCTCAAGAACGTCTATTTCTGCCCCCCTGTGACAAGGATGTGTCCAGAGGTGCCCACAAAGTTGGCAGATAGGTTCAGAGGTTTGCAGCTACTTGATAAAAGTAAATGTATCGGTTGTGGTATATGTGCCAATACCTGTCCAAACAGTGCGATCAAGATAGTGAAGGCACGGATAGGTCCGGATCATGATAAAAAGAGATGGTTCCCCTCTATTGATATAGGTCACTGTCTCTTTTGTGGTCTTTGTATCGATCAGTGTCCCCACGACGCTTTGTCAAGCAGTCCGGTCTATCTGACAGGTGTGATACGCTACAAGCACAGTGAACTCCTCTTTACACCAGATATGCTGGCAAGAGAGGTAGATATAAATGCTGAGCCCGTAGCAGGCGAGGAGGTGAGCAGATGGACACCTCAATAGGCACGATCCTGTACTTTGCAGCATTTGCTGTATTGGCACTGTTGCTTATCATGTTCTCGATATTCACGGTCACTGCAAAGGGAGTTGTGAGGGCGGCATTATCGTTGATATTTGCAATGTTCACGGTAGCCGGTCTATACATTCTCCTGAATGCCCAGTTCCTTGGTGTCATCCAGGTATTGGTATACATAGGGGCTGTAGGAGTGTTGATCTTGTTTGCGGTCATGCTTACAAAGAAGGAGTTTGGTTCAGATGCTGAATAAACAATTCACAATAAAGCAGGTATGCACGTCGGTATACAGGTACATCATACCCCGTATACCCGGTATGCTTGTTGCACTTCTGTTCATGGTCGTTGTGATGGCGTCAGTGCTCGGGACCACATGGCCTACCATTGACCAGTTGCCGCAGAACCTTGATGACCAGAGTAATATCAAAGGTATCGGGTTACTGTTGTTCACGCAGTTTGCAGTACCATTCGAGCTTATAGGCTTGGTGTTGCTTGCAACATTGATCGGTGCAGTCTATGTTGCACACGGAGAGGATGAGGAGGCTGGAAAATGATCCCGGTCGAACTTTTCATATGTCTTTCTGTTGTCGTATTCTCCATAGGTCTGTATGGTTTTATGACACAGCGCAGCGGTATCAGGATGCTGATGTGCGTGGAGCTCATGCTTAACTCCGCAGCACTCAACCTTGTGGCTTTTTCAGGCTACCATGCTGATCTTAACGGACAAGCCTTTGTGTTGTTCGTAATTTCACTGGCGGCCGCTGAGGCAGCTATAGGTTTTGCCATCATGATGGCCATATTCAGGATAAAGGATACAATAAATCTTGACAGCATTAACTTGCTGAGGTGGTAAAAATGACGATCGCAGATTATGCATTCTTAATACCACTATTGCCCGCACTGGCCTTTGTGCTTACCTTCTTCTTTGGGAAGAAATTGCCAAATGGCGGTGCCATCATACCAATAACAGCGATAGCAGCCTCATTTGTTATCTCTTTGCTGTTAACACTGGGCTTGCTCAATGATCCGGGAACCGTCGTCAATCAGTCGGTCACCTGGTTTGCCATGCTCAACCTTGGTATACTTGTGGACCCGCTTGCAGCGGTCATGTTGACAATGGTCACATTTGTCAGTTTGCTTATCCACATATACTCCGTGGGTTACATGTCCCATGACAAGTCACAGTTCAGGTACTTTGCAGAGACCTCACTGTTCACAGCTTCCATGCTGAGCTTGCTCATTTCAGATAATATCCTGCAGCTTTTCATCTCATGGGAACTTGTGGGTCTGTGTTCATACCTGCTCATCGGGTTCTGGTATCAGAAGCCATCGGCTGCAAGTGCAGCAAAGAAGGCATTCCTTACCACAAGGATAGGAGATGTAATGTTCCTTGCCGGTATTGTTGTGTTGTTCTCTGATCTGTTCAGGATATACCACGGCAGCATACCAGAAGGGGTGTTCATGCTGAAGTTCGATGCTATCTTTAGTAAGATCCCAGAGCTTGCGGCCTTGAGCACACCTATCCTCGGATATCAGGTCAACCATCTTACTCTTATAACACTGCTGTTCTTTGGTGGTGCTGTGGGTAAGTCCGGTCAGTTCCCTCTGCATGTCTGGCTTCCGGATGCAATGGAAGGACCAACAACGGTATCTGCACTCATCCATGCAGCTACAATGGTAACAGCCGGTGTATATCTGGTTGCAAGGACCTTCCCGATGTTCATCGCAGCACCTGGGTCCCTCATGGTGGTAGCTTACCTTGGAGCTTTCACAGCAATCTTTGCAGCGACCATGGGTATCGTGATGAATGACCTCAAACGTGTGCTGGCCTTTTCGACCATCAGTCAGCTTGGATACATGATGCTGGGTCTTGGTGTAGGTGCAGCCATCGGTGCTGAGGCCGTGGGTATCTCCATGTTCCACCTCATCAACCATGCATTCTTCAAAGCTCTGCTCTTCCTGTGTGCAGGCAGTGTCATCCATGCGGTCGCGACCCATGATATGAGGCAGCTTGGAGGTATTGCAAAGGTAATGCCGATAACAGCGGCAACTATGATAATAGCAGCCTTGGCCCTTGCAGGTATAGGTATCCCTGGTACTCCCATTGGGTTCAGTGGATTCTTCAGTAAGGATGCCATCATCGAGGCAGCCTATCTCTTTGGTGAGAATGGCGGCGGATGGTTCCCCTATGTGCTTTCCATAGTTGCGGCACTGTTGACATCTATCTATATCTTCAGGCTGATCTTCATGACCTTCTTTGGCAAGCCACGTACTGAATACGGCGGACACGAGTCCCCTGCATCCATGACAGTGCCACTTTCCATACTGGCAGTGTTTGCACTGGCATTTGGTGCACTTACCATGAAGGCCTTCAACAAGTTCGTGAGCGGGACATTTGCTAACGACTTCGTCAATCTGGACATCGGCGCACTTGCAGATATGGGCGGATATCATCTTGCATCACACGCAGGCCATGAGCCATTGATAATCCTATGGATGCCTGTCATCGTGGGAGTTGGTGGCATGCTCATCGCTTACCTGATATACGGTATGCGGGTGATAAACATGGACAAGCTCGTATCAAGGAACAACCCAGTGTACAAGTTGCTCTACAACAGGTACTATCAGAATGCTATTCTGACCAACTTCCTATCCATCAAGGTGATCTACGAGGGTCTTGCATACGCAGGTGCCGCAGTGGACAGGGGCTTTGACTGGACCGTGGAATGGCTTGGACATATCACCCTTGATATAGGTGATGCACTACGTCATATCCAGACGGGTGTTGTACAGAACTATTCAATGATAGTGGTTACAGGGGTAAGTCTCCTTGTAATACTTGTTACCGTGATCATGGAGGTACTCTGATGATATTATCGCTACTAGTGCTGATACCTCTGATATTTGGAGTATTGACACTGCTCACAAGTTCAAGGGCGCAGGCTCGGATACTGGCACTTGTGTCCAGTCTAGCCGTGCTGGTGCTCACACTATACACCTACTTAAACTTTGACAGTACGGTGGCTACCACCCAGTTTGAGGAAATGTTCTCCTGGGTCCCAAGTCTTGGTATAAGCTATCATCTGGGAATTGACGGAATAGCTCTTCCGCTCATCCTCCTGAATGCAATAGTAATGCCAATGCTCATACTGTTCACATGGAACGATGACAACAAGGCACCTAACAGGTTCTATGCGCTCATTATGATAACCCAGGGTGCTTTGATCGGTGTGTTCTGTGCACTGGACTTCTTCCTGTTCTATATATTCTGGGAACTGACCCTTATCCCGCTCTTCTTCATGGTGAGCATATGGGGTGGTCCGAAGAAGCACAGCGCATCTATCAAGTTCTTCATCTACACCCATGTGGCATCCCTGGTGATGTTGCTTGGTATATTCGGATTGTACTATGCGGCATGGGAGGTCACTGGTGTTCCAAGTTTCAGTATTCCAGAGCTACTTGCCCAGTTCCAGTTCATTGGTTCCGGGCTTACAAGGGACATGATCTTCCTTGCACTGCTGTTTGGGTTCATCGTAAAGCTACCGGTCTTCCCATTCCATTCCTGGCTTCCAGATGCATATGCAGAGGCACCTACCGCAGGCAGTGTGCTCTTTGTATTGCTCAAGATAGGAGGGTATGGTATATTCAAGATAATGCTCCCACTGCTTCCGTTCACAGCCTCTCCTGGCCTGATGATCACTATAATGGGAGCACTTGGTGCGGTCAGCATCCTTTATGGTGCTTTCCTTGCCCTTGCACAGAAGGACCTCAAGAGGATGATAGCATACTCCAGTCTGAGCCACATGGGTTATGTTACCCTGGGTGCGGCTGGCCTTGTGTCATTATCAGTTTCAGGAGCTATGTTCCAGCAATTCTCCCACGGACTTATCATGAGCATAATGTTCATGGCCTGTGGTGTCATTGACAAGGCAACAGGCACAAGGATCATCAACGACCTTGGAGGTCTTGCACAGAAGATGCCAAAGCTTGCTGTGATAATGGTGCTTGCTTTCATGGCATCGCTTGGTCTTCCAGGACTTACGGGCTTTGTTGCAGAGGTCTCTGTCCTTTCAGGCAGCTTTGTCCACTTGCAGGGTTATGTGGTAATTGCACTTATGGCAATAGTCATAACTGCAGCATATCATCTCTGGGCTTTGCAGAGGACAATGTTTGGAGTATACAAGGAGAAGCTTGGCCAGGTAGCCGATATCGATGGCTTCCAGACACTTGCAATGAGTGTCATTGCTGTCTTGATATTGTACTTTGGTCTCAATCCGGATCCGGTGTTCAGTATGATGATGACCAACTCACAACATTTGATAGGCCTGATGGCCAGCCTGGGGGTGTGATCAATGGATAATATCATGCTCTTTACACCTGAACTCTTATTGGTTGCCACGGCTATGGTAGTGCTCTTTGCTGGCCTCTTCCTCCCCACCGGTTCGAAGAAGCTACTGGGCTACATCGCAAGCCTTGGTATCATTGCGTCTTTGTACATGACCATGGCAAGTCTTGGGACAGATGCAATGGCATTCCACGACACATTATCAGTGGATGCCCTTTCACAGTTCTTCAAGATAGTGTTCCTCGTTGTGGCATTACTAGTATCCATTGCCGCTATCAAGTACACTGAAGGTTGCAGGAGCACCGAGGAGTTCTATACCCTCATGCTCCTTGCCACAGTGGGAATGATGTTCGTAGCATCGGCAAACGACCTCATGGTGCTCTTCGTTGCCTTTGAGCTTGCAAGTATCTCCACATATGCACTGGTGGCCTTTGAGAAGAAGGAAATGCGCTCCCTGGAAGCTGCAGTGAAGTATTTCCTTATAGGTTCCCTTTCAGCAGCTCTTATGCTGTTTGGTATCACCTTCCTGTATGGTATCACCGGGACTACCAGCATCCCTGGTATTGCAGCCAGCGGAGCAGCACTTGCAGCAAGTCCAGCAGGATTGCTCTCCATGGTGCTTCTGCTAGCAGGCTTTGGTTTCAAGATAGCCCTTGTGCCTTTCCACATGTGGGCACCTGACACATATCAGGGTGCACCGCCATTGGTGTCTGCCCTCCTTGCAGCAGGTTCCAAGAAGATGGGTATCGTGGCAGCCTTGAAGGTATTCATAGTTGCCTTGGTAGCACTCCGCATGGAATGGCAGATAATGTTCGCTATCCTTGCTGTGTTGACCATGACCCTTGGAAACCTGGCAGCACTGAACCAGACCAGTGTCAAGAGAATGCTTGCATACTCTTCACTTGCACAGGCAGGCTACATTAGTATGGCATTCGTCGTGCTTACACCAATGGCCCTTGGCGGCGGTATACTGTATGCGCTGTCCCACGGTTTCATGAAAGCAGGTGCATTCATAGCAACAGCCGCTGTGGTCTACATGGTGCTTTCTGAGAAAAAGGATGCACAGGAAGCAGATCACATTGATAACTTCAAAGGTCTTGGCAAGAGGATGCCCTTTACAGCCATATGCATGACCATCTTTGTCTTTGCCCTGGCAGGTATCCCACTCACAGCTGGTTTTGTAAGCAAGTTCGTACTCTTCTCCTCTACCATCGAGGCAGGATTTGTGTGGCTTGCGGTCATTGCCATACTCAACAGTGCGATATCCCTGTTCTATTATGCAAAGGTCGTGAAGTACATGTACTTCCTGCCCACAGAGGGTGGCAAGGTCTCAGAGCCTCTTCCATACGTCCTATCCCTGCTCATTGCAGTTATTGGTGTGCTTGGAATTGGATTCTGGTCAGAGCCATTCATCCACTGGGCAATGGAGGCTGGAAAGGTATTGCTCACAGGAGGACTTTAAATGGCAGATTGTGAACTTTGTGGGGTAGCTCTTCCTACCCTTGTACCGGTATGCATCTACAAACCCAAATATGCCCAGTCATACCCCAATGGTATGTGGCAGGGTCTATGCGAGCAGTGTGCAAACGCTGCAGCTCATACCTTAGAGGGTCAGAAGCAGAGCTTTTCCTGTGGGGACGCAGGTAAGTGTGATATGTGTAGCTCCATCGAGCGCCTCTATGATGTATCCATCAACAGACCCTCTTTTTCCATGGGTTCTGTGAAGGATACTGCACATCTGTGCACAAGGTGTCTCAACTCCATCGGGAATGCCAAAACAGCATTTGCCCGTGAGAAGGCAGCTGAGCATGCACATGATCATAAGCACCACTGATACGACAATTACAGACCGCTTTTGACAGTCTTACCTAGGCTGTCAAAGCATTGTTTTCTTTTTTCTCACTTCTGCAGTATCCCTTTACTTAATGGTCTATTCAGGCCCGGCTTTTTTCAGTTGCTTCGGACATGGACAAAATATTGCCACAAAGCACGGTCTAGGATATCGGGTCCGACCCCGACCATCACGCGCGCGTGGTGATGAAGTGGCGCAGGTTCCCATTCTACCCCACACCCATCACAGGTGTGTATGGCATGGTGCAACATCTTATCTAAAAGATGGCTCCCCTCATACTAATAAAAAAAGATAGGCTGGTCATGTCAGATCATTGACCACAGGCCCTATCACAGTAGCTCGGCCAACCAGCAGATTGTATGAGTCATTTGCATCGTTGTATTTGACCAATATATTCTCTATAGTGATCAAGGTGCCATATTTGGCCTTCAAAAGGAAGATGTTATCTTCAGTACAACTTTTGGAAGGGAGCACAGCGT
>CAZBJM010000016.1:12465-33262 GCA_964492225.1 uncultured Methanosarcinales archaeon | reverse complement strand
AAGCATCTGGCAGGCCTCATCATTGGACCTGCCTGTAAAAAAAGCAGCCAGCTTCAGAGCCGGCAAACTTCACTTTTCCGCAACCAATCAATATCTGACTGGTAGAGGAGGCGCAGGTCCTTCAGGCCCAGCTTAAGCATTGCAAGGCGACTTACACCAAGTCCCCATGCGAGTACAGGGTACTTGATACCGAGGGGATATGTCACTTCTTTCCTGAACACCCCGGCACCACCAAGTTCCACCCAGCCCAGCCCTTCTACATAGACCTCAGGTTCTACACTGGGTTCGGTGTATGGGAAATAACCAGGCCTGAAACGCACATCTTCAAATCCCATCCTGAAGTAGAACTCTTTAAGACAGCCAAGCAGATTTGCAAATGACATATCCTTGTCCATCACTATCCCCTCCAGTTGCTCAAACTCAGGTGTGTGGGTTGGATCTATGGTCTCTCGCCGGTAGGCCCTATCAATTGAAAAAGCTTTTACAGGTGGGTTTGGATTATCTGCCAGATATTTGATAGTAAGGGATGTTGTATGGGTCCTGAGCACGTTCTTGCGTGCAACCTCTTCGCTCCATGTTCCTCCCCAGCCTGTGGAATCTGTGCCACCGCCGTATTCATGCATTGCACACACATCGTCCTTATATTCTGCTGGCAGTTCCGATGTACTGGAAAGGTGGAAAGTATCCTGCATCTCTCTTGCAGGATGGTCCTGTGGCTGGAACAGTGCATCAAAGTTCCAGAAGGAGCTCTGAATTATCTCTCCTTTTATCTCAGTGAACCCCATATCCAGGAAAATACGTCTCATCATATCTATCAGACGCTGGTAAGGATGGGCTTTTGCACCATATACTGCCTTTGGTGCTGTATATATATTATATTGCCTGAACTTCATATCCTTCCATTGTCCGCTCCTGAGCATCTCTGTATTTATTTGGGCTACCTCATCCTCGACGACGATACCCTTTGCAACCAGTGCGGTCCCTTCTGGAGTGATACTGACAGAGCGGTGCTTCTCCTCTTTTTTGACCACGAGTTTGCGCTTGATCAACTCATCGACCACGCTATTCTCTTTCCCTAGCTCCTCTATGTTAGCTGTCCTATCAAGGAGCATTGCCAGCACACGTTCGTCATCTCCAATTGATGCACAGGAAGCTGGGACGACAATACCGTCCTCAATCTTTGCCCATCCTTTACGGCGTAACCATCCAGTGGCTATCCCTGCCAGCTCAGGAGGGAACATCTGTTTTAGCTCCTGCATTGACAAGGGACCTTTGAGTGCATCCATCACCTTCCTTTCAGGAAGCCCTTCTGTGGCATACTTCTTCCCTTCTGATGTGAGCTCATAGGTTTCAGTGATCCTCTCCTCAACAAGTGCAAAGCCCTTTTCCTCCAGCAGGAATGCCGCATGCATCATAGTCTCTATCTTCATCCCTGCAAGTCCGGCAAGCTCTTGAGGACTTGCTCTCTTCACATTTTCCAATGCTATCAACAGGTTCTTCTCGTTAGACGTCAGGTTACAGTTCATCATAAGCCCTCACTTTATCTTCAATCCATACTCATCAAGTTTTTCCTTTGCCATTTCACGCATATGCTGGTGTTCTCGGAGGAACTTCTCCGTTCTTTCGGCAGCAAGAGCCTTACAATCTCCGCAGACCTTTTCTCCACCCACGCAAGCATTGTATATCTCTGCAAGCTCTTCTTCATCCTCTGTGAGATGGAACATGAGCAATTCATAGACCGAACATTTCCCCGGCTCTCCCCCAAGCTTCCTTTGTTCATCCAGGGTCATCCGTCCTCCGGTCTTTGCCTTCTTTACCTTCTTTCCCGCCTCTTTTGGGTCTTCTGTAAGTGATATATAACTATCTGGGACGCTGCTTGACATCTTTCCACCCTGTAGCCCAGACATGAACCTGTGATAGGTCGAGCATGGAGGAACAAAGGCACATCCTCCAAAGCCCAGTTCGACCTCTTGCACTATCTTCATTATCTTTTCACAGGTATCTGTATCATCCTTGCTACATTCCAGGACATCGATGTGCCCTTCAAAGAGCTTTGTCTTGACAGGTATCCTTTTCTTGAGCTCCTTCATTGCTTCAGGTGGTGCAGTCTTGTTCCGGATGCTCAGATATTCTTTGCCTTCGTGGTCCTTGCGCCATTCGGTCCTTATCATGTTCATCTTATTGCCCAGTCCTCTTGTGAGACGTATATGTGGGTCCTGGTCGGCACCCACTGGTATAACAGTGGGCTTTGGCCCTCCATACTCCTCTAGTTGTGGATGGAGTATATCTGCACTCTGGGTCACTGCACTGAGCATATGGGCTATACTGGTCTCTCCGGTGAAACCATATATGGCACTGAGCTCTGAATAATTTGCCTTAGCCCCAAGCTCGAATGCCAGGTCCTTGACCTGCTGTGAGCCTGACTGGAAATAAATATGTCCATGGGGTTCAAAACCAAGGGCTATAAGACTAATAATATATTCTTCTATACCGATGTCCCTGCATCTGTCCCAGGATATTCCCCGAACCGCATGTGCTTCCCTGTCAGCAATACCTACAAAGGCATCTGCTCCCTGCTGCTGATGCCATATTATCTCCTCCATGACCATCTTGTGTCCAAGATGTATCTTTCCAGAGGGCATAAAACCACTCATTACTGAGAATGGTCTATTGTTCTTCATAGCATTGCTTATATGCTCATAGTCCCGGTGACCGAAAATTATGCTTCTACGCATATACCTGTGGGGGTTTTCTATCTCTGGTAGCACGTTTTCAAAAGATGATATCCCAAAGTCATCGAATAGCTTTGAATAGTCCTCTATTACCAGTGTGCTCCATGGGTCGATCTTCACGTTCATTTTATCTCCCTTTGAGTGGAATCCTGAGGTCAGGACATTCTCATCCTGCAAGTGTCTCAAAATTGTTAGTTAAAACACCTAGTGATATGTAAATGTTATTATTGTCAGCTCTTAGAAAAGAGCTTCCTTTCTATTAAAACACATTGAGAGCTCAGACAGCTCGCAGGATGCTCGTTGACATCATTTCGGCCCACACTTTTCGGATCTCCTCTTCAGAGAATGATTCCCCAAGCTTTGCCTTTGCAAGTATCGCAACTTCTCTTTCAAGTCCACCAATGGTCTTTTTTATCATATCGTGTCTTGATGCATGCTTCTCGGCACTGGTCACTACTGCCACTTTAGCTTCCATTCCTATTGTAGCTTGTACGCTTTCCCCACTTGGTACTTTTCCTACCTTGGTTGGAACATCACCGTTCTTACCACCAAAAGCACTGATCATTTTCAGGAACATGTCCCCATACTTCTTCAGTTTATACTCGCCGACACCAGTTATATTTAGCATCTCTTCTCTGGATGTGGGTCTTTTTGCAGCCATCTGTTTAAGGCTGGTATCCGCAAAAATGATATACGGTGGCACATCATGAAGTTCAGCAAGCTCTCGTCTAAGGCCCCTTAACTTCTCGAAGAGCTCCCCATCTGTATCCTTTGAGACCTTTCTCGGAGGTGGGGCTATCAAGGTTGGTGTAAGCGCCATATCTGGCTCAAGGCCTTCTTCCTCATCAGCTTCTGTTGTTTCTGGGAACTCTGGGTCATTGGTCCTTGTGAAGGTGACCTGCCTGAGGCCCTGCATCACTTCACTGCTCGCTTTTGTCAGCTTGAGGAGAGGGTACCTGGATCCCTCGACCATTATCAGCCCCTGCTGTATCATCTCCCGGGTCATGTCCTGCCAATCGGACCGGATATGTCGGTATCCGGTATTGAATGACCTGAGTTTGTCGTGTTTTTTCTCTTTTATCTTCTTAGTGTTGGCACCACAGAGGACATCAAGCACATGGTTCATACCATAGCGCTCACCAAGTTCTTCAACACAATGGATGAGTATCTTTGCTTCCTCTGTACCATCCACTTTTTCCTTTGGCCTGAGGCAGGCATCACAGGCTCCGCAGTTATCTCCTGCAAGCTCCTCTCCAAAGTATCTAAGTAGCACTTTTCTGCGGCATGTGGTGGCCACACAATAGTTGACCATATCATGCAATTGTTTAAGGGCGATCTCTCGCTCTTCCTTTTTATCTTTCTGCTTGATGAAGTATTCTATACGATAGCGGTCCCCATGACTGAAAAACAGGATACACTCACATTCAAGCCCATCCCGGCCACCTCTGCCTGTTTCTTGGTAATATCCTTCAAGGTTCTTTGGAAGGTCATAATGTATCACAAAACGTACATTGGGTTTATCTATCCCCATCCCAAAGGCTATGGTTGCGACAATTATGTCCGCTTTATCCTTTATGAAGGCTTCCTGGTTCTTTTCACGTTGTCTATCGCTCAGTCCCGCATGATATGGAAGTACATTGAATCCATCTTTTCTAAGCTTTGCTGTGATGGAATCTACATTCTTGCGACTCTGGCAATAGATTATACCACTTTTCCCCTTGTTCTTCCTGAGATACTGGAGTATCTGGTCGTAGGTTTCCTTCTTTGGCCTGATCTCATAAAGCAGATTACTGCGATTAAAGCTTGCAAGATATGTCTTACAATCCTTAAGACCCAGTTGTGAGAGCGTATCCTCTCTGACCTTAGGTGTTGCTGTAGCGGTCAGTGCTATCACTGGCACACCGGGAAACTTCTGCTTAAGTATACTGAGCCTACGGTATTCAGGTCTGAAATCATGTCCCCATTCAGAGATGCAGTGACTTTCATCAATGGCAAAGAGGCTTACCTTTGTTTTTGCCAGCATGGATAGGGTAGCAGACATGGTCAGCCGCTCAGGAGCTACATAAAGTATCTTGATATTGTTTGAAGCGATATCTTCAGTTATCTTTTTTGATTCAGCATAGTTCAGTGTACTATTCAAAAAGGCAGCATCTATGCCACTGGCCCTGAGCCCATCTACTTGGTCCTTCATCAGAGAGATGAGTGGTGATATCACTACCGTAAGTCCATCCAATAGCAGTGCAGGCAATTGATAGCACAAGGACTTACCTCCACCGGTGGGCATGAGGACAAAGGTATCCTTAGCATCCAGTACATCCTGGACTATCTCTTTCTGGAGGGGGCGAAAGTCAGGATATCCGAAGTACTTCTGGAGGGTTTGATACATGCTCGATCTTTTTTGCTTCTTTTGTTGTCCTATGTTCAAGAGCTATATAATTCTCATGCAAGCATGGTGCAAGTATTTGTCGATAGGGTTCATATTCCATTGTCTGCAACTTGCACACCAAAATGCTACAAAAGGACATCAAATGTTTGATATGGTGTGACTTAAGGGAATACATTCCTGTTAAATTGACGAAGGCCACTTATGACTGCTGTGCCCACGAGAATTAATATTGACCACCATCTACTCGTAGCAGTCTTTCCATGGACCCTTTCTTGTGTCTAACCGTTAAAAAGGATGTGCCTCCCAAAGACACATCCCATCCATAACAGTGAAGGGTTTTCCAAACTATAGTGGGATATCAGTAACAAAGATACCGTATCATATGCTTCCGGAAGGCAAGGCCGTATTGAGCTTCACGTATGTGACACCCTTCAGAGCCATGATCTTCTCAGCAACGGTCTTGACATCCTCTCCCTCACCATCGAGGATTATCACTTCAAGACAATTATCGTGGTCAAGGTGAACATGGATACCTGATTTGATCATGTGGGAATATTCATGCTGGATCTCTGTAAGGGAGCCGGCAAGGCCACGCTTGGTGTGATCGTATATGAGTGTAATTGTACCTACACGCCTACCTTTCACGTCACTCATCCACTCATAATAGGTGATATAGTTCCTAATGGCATCCCGTATACCCTCTGACCTTGAAGAGTATCCTCTTCTATCGATAATAGCATCGAATTTCGTCAAAAGGTTTTCCGGTAGCGATACACCTATGCGCATAAGTTCCTGTTCCATTTTTTTCACCTTGGATCAACGTTTATTTCAATAATAATATTCATAATGCAATAATATATACTAGCATATAATACATTAATTAATGCATAAATAGTTATACCAAGCATAAGATATTAGAAGCCCGAAAGTCTTACAGGAGATATGTTATGAAGCAGGAACAATTGTACTCCGGAAAAGCGAAGACAATATACAGAACAAATGACCCAGACAAGCTCATAGTTAAATTCAGGGACAGTCTGACTGCCTTTGATGGAAAGAAAAAAAGTGAAGTTGCAAAAAAGGGCTATTATAATGCTCAGATCTCAAGGAAGATCTTTGAGATGCTTGAAAAAGAGGGCATAGAGACACACTATATCGAGATGGTGTCCGATACAGAAATGCTTGTCAATGCCGTTGAGATAGTCCTTATAGAGGTCATCCCACGTAACATTGCAGCAGGCTCTGTGACCCGCAAGTATCCCATCAAGGAAGGGACCGTTTTTAAGGCGCCCATTGTTGTAATGGACTACAAGAGCGATGAGCACGGGGACCCGATGATCAATGAGGATATAGCAGTTGCAATGGGAATTGCCACATACGAGGAAATAGCACAGATACGTGCTATGGCATTGAAGATCAATGATATCCTTGTGAGATACCTTGACTCGAAAGGATTCCTGCTTCCCGATTTCAAGCTGGAGTTCGGAAGAAGGGATGGAAGGATCGTGCTTGCCGATGAGATATCATGTGACACATGCAGACTATGGGATAAGAGCACAGGTCAGTCCATGGATAAGGACATATTCCGCTTTGACAAAGGTGACCTTGGTAAGGCATATGAAGAAGTTGCAAGGCGTATTGTGCCAGAGATCTTTGAATGAATGTGATCCATGACATATAACATTGAGGGGAAATATGGAAAAATATGATATCGTAGTAGTGGGGGCCGGTATAAGCGGTCTATTGTCAGCACTCACACTGTCAAAACACGGTAACCGGGTACTCGTACTTGAAAAGAGCAATTTTGTAGGCGGTAACTGCAATAGTTATACAGTGGATGGATTCCAGGTCGATACCGGCGCCCATGCTATAACACACCTTGAAGTAGGACCTTTA
Source organism: uncultured Methanosarcinales archaeon (assembly GCA_964492225.1). GTDB lineage: Archaea > Halobacteriota > Methanosarcinia > Methanosarcinales > Methanosarcinaceae > Methanolobus. The sequence goes on along the minus strand of CAZBJM010000016.1, from coordinate 26,248 downwards.
AGAAGACTGATGGATAATTATTTTGACTATATGCCCGTCTTTGAGGACTATGGTCACTATTATGTAAGGACAGAGGCACAACTTGTAAAAGTTCCCTCAAACATCAGGGACTTTGTCACATTCGATGTACTTCCAAAAAAGGATAGGCTAATGGTCTCACAGGCGATCACCAAGGCCCTGACCCTTTCCACTTTTGGCATAGACCTTTCAAAACAATCGGTCTATGATTTCATCCCTGACAATCTCTCAAAGGATACCTATGATTTTGTAGATACGATCTCCTATTTCCTTTCAGGTAGGGATATGAAGGAAACATCTGCACAAAGGGTCCTCTCTGGTAGCAGTTTTGTAAGGGACAGTGTTCCTGAAGAACAGATCGATAGTTTGATCAAGTTCCAGGAAAAGCCACAACCTGAACCTGTACTGAAATCCATATTACCCTCAAATCTGCATACATCCCTGCAGACCAGGATAAACAAAGTATCAAATCCTCTCACAACTCTTGGGAGGCTTGCAACAAATCGTGTCAGTAGTTCCCAGGGATACCCCAGGAAGGGCTTGAAGGCATTGCTCAATGCACTGCTTTTCTCCTTGCCACAAACAGTGGAGATCAAGACCAATTGTGAAGTAAAGAAGATCCTGACAAAGGATGGTAAGATCACAGGGGTCGAGGCAGATGAGATCTATCATGCAAAAACTGTAGTGTATACCGGTTTTGTTACAGAGCTCCCACGCATGGTGGAAACACTGCCAAGCTCCTATGTGGAAGACCTTAAGGGTGTGCAGCATGCCAAAAGTCTGACCATATGGACCGGATTGGACTCTATGATGGAAGAGTTCAATTATATCGGGTCTGAGATCTGGTTCAAAAGAACCCCTTATTGGGCTATGCCTATCAGTAACTACGACTCCTCCCTTGCTCCCAAAGGCAAGCAGCTTGTAGGTTTCAGTTTTATCCTCAAAGATGATATGAGCGAAAAAGCAGCCATCAAGAATGCCTACGAGACCATCTATCATGCTGTTCCCCGCATCGAGGACCATATAGAGATGAAACATGAGCAGATCACCATCCCTGAAAAGGCTGCTGTTACTATCAATGGATATTTTGCAGACCCCAGAACACCTGTGAATAATCTCTATGTTGCAGGGACAGATACTGATAATCGTAGCATGGGGATAACCAGGGCCTCATTTTCAGTAGTGGAGCTGCTTAAGAAAATGAACGAGGATGGCAATCTACACAGATAAAGGCACTCTGCAACGGGGATACACATCACAAAAGCCTAGAAGAACGAATCCAAGGTTCTCTGGGCCCTGATGTTTGATAGTAGGTTTGCCTTTTCCATCCATTTGTCCCGGGGCGTGAGCAGGCGTGATGATATATCCTGCAAGGCTTCATTTACAGATGTAAAGGTCCGTGGCTGTGCCCCAAGGGCTGCCCTACAAGCTTCACGCACAACCCAAACACCCAGTGGAGCCCAGTACTCCGGTCTTATCTCACGTACCATGAACACTGTTGCCTGCCTGCGCATATTGTGAAGATGCTCCAATGCGGCCATGCGGGCAGCGTAATATCCACCAGCAAGGTTTGAATATCCCTTTTTCCCAGAGTAGGTCTCACTGTCCGAGTCCACCCAGATGGAGTCACCCGACCATACAGAATGTGGCATCCATACTTCAATAAGCTCGAATGAAAAGCTTCGAGGCATCATCAAGATCTCAAAATGGTTCCCAAATGCTCCTCCACTGAACACACTGATATCACTTATTTGTTTATGGTCACGTATCTTCACAAGCATTTCCTTGCCAAGCATATCATCCACAGCAGTGATAGACCAGCGGGTTGGTACAAGGGTCCTGTCCTGTCCAAGTAGTCCTATAGAAAGGAGACGTGTTATATGTTCGGCAGGTACATTGCCCCCCCACAGCTCAGCGACGGCATCTTTGGCCAAGGCATCGGTATCGTATACAAGTGCATCTACTTTTCTGGGAACCTTTGGGTTTTCTGTTATTTCAAAATCCTTCAGCTCACCTGAAGGGCCCATAGGTGTCAGTACACTATCAAATTTGAGCTTGTTGCTGATGGGTTTACTGAACCACGCCTCAGTATCTACGGGTTTTGTTGATAGTGCAAGTTCTTGTGACCTTTCAATAAGGGGATTATCGGTGTTGCGGGCATTTTTTACGTTCACGGATGTGTTTGCCCTTACCAGCCTTGAGCGTGATGAGATTATGTCATGTATACCCATCTTCAACAGGGCCTTTGGGTCTTCAAGCTGACTAGCCTCATCACCTTCAAGTAGAGGAGGTATCATTGGTCCTGCACGTACTTCTGGATAATTGTTCCTACCTACAAAGACCGATGGTGGGGATGCGCCAAAAATAGATGTTTCCCCGACAATTCCTGCAAAAGCCGATCCTACTGATCTGAATTTTTCTAGGATGGGACAAAAAGGTCGTCCGCAAAGCCCTTTACCCTTGCATGTGACACAAAGTTCACTGGTCACTTTTTTTCCGTTACGTTACAAAGGACGCAATAACCTGCGTCAGGCTCATTCTTGTTCAGCCAACCGGACATCTGTACGTACTTGCAGATAGTACACATACCCGTTACTTGGTCCTGTGGACTTAGTCCATGAAGAAGCTGTGAAGTGAACGTACGTATCTCTCTTTGTGCATCCTCTGAAAGACAGATCTCCGCACCTCTTTTTTCACTCAGGTACTGTGATACGGCAGCCCTTGAAAGACCTAACAGGTCAGCTGCTTCCTGCTGGGTGCGTCTGCACTCGGCTATCAGAACACGGGCAATTTCAGCACGTATTGCAGGTAACACTCTTTGCACCATGATCTCGCATGTTGTCTTCACCAGAGCACCTCTTAAAGGTATATATGTCACATCTTCTTCTGATAGTCATCAATGGCTTTATGCAGGGCTTCCAGTGCAAAGCCTGAGCATCTGTCTTTGCCCTTCGGGAGGCCATCTAATGCACCAAGGACGTCTTGGTCACTAATAGCGAGGGCGTTTTGTATGCTTTTTCCCTTTGCAAGCTGGGTTACCATGGAAGATGTGGAGATTGCCACAACGCAACCAAAGGTTTTAAACTTCACATCTGTGAGCACATTGTCATTCACTTTTATATATATAGTTATAACGTCTCCATCTACAGTGCTGCCAATCTCCCCGACCCCATCGGCATCTTCAATGACGCCAACGTTCTGTGGTTTTGAGAACACTTCCATTACTTTCTTAGAATACATGTCTTCCTCCTTGCATCAGCTTTGCCCCTTCCCTGCTGGTGAGGATATTTGCCTAAGCTTTGCCAAGGTATCATCGAGTACCTCTACCAGATATTCGACCTCTTTTGTTGTATTGTCCCTACCAAGGCTTATCCTTACAGAGCCATGTATATATTCCGGTTCAAGCCCTATGGAGCTCAATACATGCGATGCACGCAATGACCTCGATGAACAGGCAGAGCCCGTGGATACAGCTATCCCTGCCATATCAAGCATCAACAACATCGATTCTCCCTCTGCGTACTTGAAGCTGAGGTTGACATTATTGGGCAGTCTTGTGGTTGCATGACCATTCAGACGTACATCCTCTATGCTATTGAACACCTTTGTTATAATTGAGTCACGGAGCATACACATATGCTTTGAGTCGGTGGCAAGGCGTTCTACTGCCAGAGTTGCAGCTTTTGCAAATCCTACAATACCGGAGATGTTCTCGGTACCTGGACGCAATCCATGTTCGTGGCCTCCACCATATCTTATGGGGTTCAAACTGGTACCTTCCCGGACATACAAAGCCCCCACTCCTTTTGGTCCGTGTATCTTATGCGAGGACAATGATAGCATATCCACACCTAGCTCATCGACGTCCACCGGTATCTTACCCATGGATTGCACAGCATCGGTATGCAGATATATATCATTGTCTTTTGCGATACTTGCTATCTCTTCCATGGGCTGTATGGTTCCTATCTCATTGTTAGCATGCATGATACTTATGATCGCGGTGTTGCTTCTTATCGAACTTTCCATAAGGTCCACATCCACGATACCATCACTATCCACAGGTAGATACGTGACATCGTGACCTTGCCTTTCCAGATAATTACAGGTATTAAGCACAGCAGGATGCTCTATTACCGATGTGATGATGTGCTGGGTCCTGTCTTTATCATCGGAAAGGATACCTCTGATGGCAAGGTTATCAGATTCAGTTCCACCTGATGTGAAAATTATCTCATTTGGTCTGGCACCGATGGAAGCAGCTACCTGTTCACGGGCAGAATATAGGGCCTCTGCAGCTTCCTGTCCAAATGAGTGCAAGCTGGATGAATTACCATACTTGGATGTGAAGAAGGGGAGCATTGCCTCCACGACCAGAGGGTCGATGGGAGTGGTTGCACTGTGGTCCATATAAACACGTTCTATAATATCCATGGACAGAGGATGTTTTTAACAAATATATACTTACACACTGATTAGATGTACAATAACGAAAGATGCGTTTGCATCTTCTAACGAAGAACGCGGCACCTTTTTACAGTCCAAGTCCCGGCTCGCCGCCAATCGCGCGCGTTTTTCCCGATGGGCGGACATTATAAAGGAGTTAATGTAAAAAATGGAGTATGCTTAAAAAAAGCGAAATTCTGATTATACAACCTCTTCCTCAATTCATATTGAAGATGGTATAGTGTTATATTTTATAAGCAAATGACTGCCCGGACTTTGTTATCCAAAGCCGGGTCCAAATGTTCTGTTCATGAATGGAGCTTATATCAGATACATCCATAGTTATTGTTTATTCAACTCAGCCTGCTTTCATTTTCCTTCTTCAGATGGTCAAGGGCTTCCCAAGTACTATCAAATAGAACTACGTGTTTTTCAACTATCATCTTCCTAAACTCTTTATCGCACAATATCTTGCTTCTTACCTCGGGCTGCATTGATGTGATATACACCTTCTGTTTCATCTTCCGGCTTGAGTGGATGAAACTGCGCAGACGTTCTATCCCGGTTGTATCAATAAGTGGCACATAGCGCATACGCAGGATTATATGTGGCTTACTGATGCTCATGTGCTCATTGATCTTGCTTTCAAACACGTTCATGGCACCAAAGAAGAAAGGACCGTTTATGGTGTAGACCTGGACATTCTTCTCAAGATAAGGGTCGGCGAAGATGATAGCATTGATACCCTTTGTCTTGTCATAGCTCTCCATCGTCTGGACGTCTATGATGCTTGTCAACCTTACAAAGAGCAGGATTATGGCAAGGAACATTCCCATCTGCACTGCAAAGACAAGGTCAGTGAAGACCGTAAGCAGGAAAGTGACGAGCAATACCGATGTATCCATCAGACTGATGCTCTTGATCGTTTTAAACTCGTTTATATTGATCATCCTTGCAGATACTAGGATAAGTACTCCGGCAAGATAGGCCTTGGGTATGAAAGCCGCCACAGGCCCAAAGAAAAGCAATACTGCCAGCAGGATCAAAGCGTGTATGATACCTGATACCTGTGTCTTTGCTCCCTCACGTATATTCACGGCACTTCTAGCAATGGCGGCAGTACACGGAATTCCAGAAAAGAATGGCAAAACAAGGTTTGCGATACCCTGACCTAAAAGTTCTTTGTTGCTGTCATGCCTGGTGTTGGTCATACCATCACACACGACTGCACAAAGAAGTGCTTCTATGGCACCCAAAAGTGCAATTGTAAGTGATGCAGGTAATACCGTCATGACCAAGTTAAGATCTAGGTTGATCATTGCTATGTGGGGTAGTTCGGTTGGTATTGTCCCAACCAAAGGTACACTCAGATCAAGTCTGTATGTCGCCAGCACTGCTACAAATAATACGAGTATTGAAGCAGGCAAGCTACTAAGGGTCCTTACCTTTGAGAGCAATCCGGGGAGATATATCAAGAGCAGTATCGTTGCTATACAGATAAATACAGCAGTTATATCAATTACACCAAGACGGGTATAGATCTCGTAGGCTGTTTCCCAGACACGTTCCTTTGCAGGTATAGTGATGCCCAGAGCATTTGGTATCTGCCCTATCATTATTATTGCACCTATACCACTGGTAAAACCAGAAATGACTGGTAGTGGGATGTACTTGACAACTTTCCCAAGTTTTAGCAGACCAAAAAGCAACTGGAGTATACCTGCCAGAAAACCTGCAAGTAGCAACCCCTCCAGCCCAAAACTGTTCACAGTTGAAAGAATAATGACCGTCATGGCCCCGGTAGGGCCTGTAATGGAAAACTTTGATCCTCCCACTGAAGAGGCTAGTATCCCTGCAATGACTGCCGTGTATAATCCAAGTACTGGTTCAACACCAGATGCCATCGCAAATGCAATAGCAAGTGGTAGTGCCACTATGGCGGTAATGAAACCTGCCTTTAGGTCACTGGAAAAAGACTCTCTAAAATATCGGGTAATAATTTTTTTGGTGAGCATAATATCAAACCAGATGACCTGGTGTCAAAATCTGGCTGTTATACTAATTAGAAAAATACTACTATATATAGATTATTGGTAATACATAGAAATAGGATAAAGACTATTTGTCGAACATTCTGGGCAACTGTGCCGCTCCATATGTATTTTCCTTACAATTATACATTTTTTGACCAATCCTCTTCCTGGACCTTTTCACAATTTATTGCCAGATGGACATAGTTCACAGACAACACATATCCCGCATGCAGGGTTGCGTGCCATACACACATTGCGACCATGTAATATCAGTGTCATAGAAAGGGTCTCAAGTTCTTCTTTCTTTGCAATGGACATCAGGTCCTTTTCTATTTTTCCCGGGTCATCATGTGTGCTTAGGCCCAGACGGCGGGACAGGCGCCTTACGTGTGTATCAACTGCTATCCCCTCTATTTTACCAAAGGCTCTCGCAATCACGATGTTAGCTGTCTTACGACCAACACCCGGTAGCTTCAGTAGATCATCCATGGTATCGGGAACATTTCCACTGAAATCGGTGATGATGATCTTTGCACTGGCAATGATATGTTTTGACTTCTGGCGATAGAATCCTGTGGAGTAGATCTCACGTTCCAATTCAGCCAGGTCAGCAGATGCATAATCTTCAGCGTTGCGATATTTTTTGAAAAGGGAAGAAGTTACAATGTTTACCTGACGATCCGTACACTGGGCAGAAAGCATTGTTGCCACCAGAAGCTCTAGGGGGTTGCTAAAATGGAGTGCAGGGGCAGCATCTGGATATTCACGTTTCAGAAGAGTAAATATATGTTCAAAGTTGCACGAGTTCTCATACACAGGGAGTTTCAGACCCATACAGACCCTAAGTTTAAAACACAGAAAATAAAAATGAAGAGTGGTCAGAGACCGTACTCCTCAATGTTCTTGTCAGCAATGGCCTGTATCTTTGCTATCTCTTCCGCACCGCCTTCCATTGTGAAGAGGTGTCTAAAACGGCGTTGCATCTTTAAATACTCTTCCACAGGCTTCTTTGTACCTATCTTGCGGGCCTTTGTGACCTTTCCATCCTCGACCTCGTAAAGTGGCCACAGACCGGTCTGTACGGCCATCCTGGCAACCTCAACGGTCTTAGAAGTATCAAAACCCCAACCGGTCGTGCATGGTGCATGGCAGTGTATATATGTAGGTCCCTCTATCTCGGTAGCCTTTTTCACCTTAGCGATCATGTCCTTTGGATAGGCAAGGGAGGTAGTGGCAACATATGGTGAACCATGGGCTACCATAATGGCTGGCATGTTCTTTTTTGGCCGTGGATTACCAAATGATACCTTACCGGCAGGGCTTGTGGTGGTTGAAGCTCCAAAAGGAGTACCTCCACTTCTCTGCACACCGGTGTTCATGTATGCTTCATTGTCGATACATACATAGGTTATATTATGGCCCCTTTCAAAAGCACCAGACAATGCCTGTAATCCGATATCGATGGTTGCTCCATCCCCACCCATTGCAAGTACCTTTGTACCTTTCTTACCAAGTGCCCGTAGGCCAGCCTCAATTCCGGAAGCAACAGCACCTGCATTCTCAAAGAGGGAGTGGATCCATGCTACGTCCCATGAGGTTTCCGGATATGGCGTGGTCATTACTTCAAGGCATCCTGTGGGAGATACAACTATGCAGTCTTCCCCTGCGCCCATCAGGGCAAATTTGGCAGCCATAGCATCACAGCAGCCTGCACATCCCCGGTGTCCCGGGGCCAATAGTGATTTCATATAAGCTCCTCCTTCAGGTCAGTGAACTGGCTCTCCTTTTTGATACCTGTTCTCATAACTTCCTGTGCTTCACTGATTATCTTCTCAATGGTGCTCATGGGTATGTCACGTCCTCCGTGTCCTATCATGTAACCGATGACAGGCATACTGATATCAGTATTATACAGTACGGACTTTGTTTCAATGAACAAGGCTCCTGCATTCATTCCCAGAGATATGTTCTTATCAAGTACCACAACTACCTTAGCATCCTTTATGGCATTGATGATCGCTTGGGTTGGGAATGGTCTGAAAGCTCTTACCTTTAAGAGTCCCACTTTAACATTCTTCTCCCGGAGACGGTCTATTACATCTTTGATCGTGCCGATTATAGAACCCATGGCCATAATGATGATGTCTGCATCTTCGGTCTGATATTCATCGATAAGACCTCCGAAATGCCTTCCATACATATCATAGAACTCGTCAGCAACAAGCTCTATCTTCTTCAGGGCATTCTGCATGGCGCGCTCCTGCAGATACCTGAACTCAGTATAGTAGTTCGGGTCTGCAAATGCACCAAATGTAAGGGGATTTTTCGGGTCAAGTATACGTTCAGGTCTGAACGGAGGAAGGAACTCATCGGTTATATCCTGTTCAAGCAAGACCACCGGTTCGTATACGTGTGAAAGGATAAATCCATCCATGCATGCCATGGAAGGCATCATAATATCCTTATCCTCAGAGATCTTGAAGACCTGTGCTGTCATATCCGCTATCTCCTGGGTGTTCTCAGCATAGAGCTGTATCCATCCGGTATCTCTCTGGGATATGGAATCCTGCTGGTCGTTCCAAATGTTGATAGGAGCACTGACCGCCCTGTTTGTGACCGTCATTACAATTGGGAGCCTCATACCGGACACATTGAACAGCACTTCATGCATAAGTTCAAGTCCTTGGGAGGTGGTAGCTGAATATGACCTTGCACCGACAGCAGATGAACCTACAAGTGCTGAAAGTGCTGAGAATTCAGATTCAACATTTATGTACTCACAGCTGGGTATCTCTCCGTCTGCCATGAACTTGGAGAGTTCCTCCACAATATGGGTCTGCGGAGTGATAGGATATGCAGATATCACATTTGGCCTGCAAACCTTCACAGCATGTGCAACAGCATACGAGCCTTCAACAACATCCATCTTCTGCTTATCCATTTTCATTTCACGCGCCATTATTTTTCCTCCAGTACCATTGAGATAGCACTCTTTGGACACTCATTAGCACATATACCGCATCCCTTACAGTAATCATAATCGATCGCGAAGTACCCCTCTTCTGCAGGTATGACCGAACTGTCAGGGCATAGCAGTTCACATAATTTGCACTTGATACACTTGCTATGGTCGTAGACTGGTTTAAATGTCCTCCAGCCTCCGGTCTTATTTATCCTGCTGGTACCTGCCTCACAAACAGCTCCAGGAACTATCTTCATTTCTGTTCCTCCATCATCTGATATGCTTTCATAATGGCCGCTGCGTTCTTCTCTCCAACCTTGCCAGGGAACCTCTTCTTCACTGCATCCATTATGGATTCTGGTCTTATGGTTCCTGTAGCTCCGGCAAATGCACCAAGGAGTACAGTGTTCACAATTGGCAACCCTATTATCTCCAAAGCTATGTTCGTAGCATTTACTGTCATTATCCTGGCCTTTGTATCAAGCTTGAACTTACTGGCCTCAAAATCACTGTTTATTATGAGTATTCCGTTTTCTTTAAGACCACTGGCCACATCTACTGATTCCAGTAGTGTTGGGTCCTGTACGATAACGAAGTCAGGACTATATATCTGGCTTCTCAGCCTGATCGGAACATCGGCGATCCTGGTAAATGCCTGGACAGGTGCTCCTCTTCTTTCCACACCGAAGGCAGGGAAAGCCTGACTGAACTTGCCATCTGCAAAAGCAGCAACAGCCAGAAGTTCAGCAGCAGTGACCGAACCCTGCCCTCCACGGCCGTGTATTCTTATTTCTTTCATTGTAGAATCCTCCATCCTGGTATGAACATGAACCTGTTAGTAGATCTGCAGGTCAGCAAAGTAGTATCATGGTATTTTACATTTCCGGGTGTCGCGCACTGCATGGTCAATTTTAGCATGTGGCTCCTCATGCTCTTTTTTCTATTTTTGTCATGAATTTACCATGTTTAATTGTGTAGAATCGATTTATCATTATTTAGTCTTTCGGTAGTATGTAAAAAAAGCAAGTAACTAAAAAATATAGTTACTGTAGCAATAATAATTACATATGTCTTGTGTGTTTCTCTCTTGATCCAGCATCAGACATACATTCTCTCATCTGGGATTAAGGTCCATCCCCTTCATACACGCCTGTATCTCTTCAATGCTCCTTAAGGTTGCAAGTTTCGTTCGGATATGCTTGCCCCCCGGGATCCCTTTGGTGAACCACTGGGCATGGACCCTCAGGTCCACCATGTCGGTCAGTCCGTACATCTCAAGTAATTCCATATACTTCCCAAGGTCTTCGCTCCTCTGCTGGCGTTCATCGTATTGGAGCATTTCTCCCGTCTTCAGAAAATGGTCTATCCGCCTGAACAAGAAAGGATTACCCATTGCTGCCCTTCCTATCATTATGCCATCACATCCGGTATATTCCAGAGTGTTCAATGCAGAGATCTCATCCTTAATGTCACCATTCACTATAACAGGTATCGATACCTCGCTCTTGATCCTTTTTGCGTATTCATGGTCAGCTTTCCCAGCGTATTGCTGTTCCTGTGTCCTTCCATGAACTGTTATGGCACTTGCACCGGCCTTTTCTACGATCCTTCCTATATGGACGGTCTTTTCCATGTCCTTGAGCACACGTATCTTTGCAGTCACCGGAGTTGAGATAGTTTCTGTCAATTCTCGGATGATCTGGTACATGGTATCAGGTGCATCCAGTAAAGCTGAGCCAGAACCGTCCTTTGTCAGCAGATGGGCAGGGCAACCAAAGTTAATGTCTATTATATCGGGTCGGTACCTTTCTTCTATCTTCAGGGCCGCTTTGGATATGACATTCGATGAGTTACCAAATATCTGTATCACAAATGGGCGTTCATCATCACAGCTTGACCCGCGACCAAAGGCCTTTGTGCAATCATAGACTATTGCATCAGAACTGATCATCTCTGAACAGGTCCCCGATGCCCCATACTCCCTGCACATCATCCTGAAGGCCAGGTTTGTGACATTTGCCATAGGAGCAAGGAAAATGTTCCCGTTGAACCCTACCTTAGCTATCTTCATGTCTGCTCTTTTGTTCTTATTGATTTATGCTTTTTGTCCATAAACCATCCTATCCGATATGATGCTATATGTAGGTAGTAAAGCACAATGGTCTACTCCCATGTAAGCATGGACCAGAATTCATACCAGGATGGTAATTAATGTCCAGGCATATAACTTTCTTTCCGCGGATAGCCGGCATTTCAGGAATTATCAACATTCAGGCCAGCTTTCTTTTTTGATGTCCAGGCATATGTTACAGTATCACCTTTTTTGTGCACGCTTCGATACTTTCAATTAGGCTGCGGTCAACATGCGCGCGCGGAACATTGCGGGCATCGGTTGACCATTTAGGTACAGGGCGCCATTTTTCAAAACCTATCAATGGAAACTGTGACCTTTTTAAACCTATATTTTTGTCTGAAATTGAAAATACGCAATCTCCATGAAACACCTACGGAATGCGAGATATAAGATTAAGTATATATGCAAGCATGCTGATTTTTGAATAAGTGAAACATAGCGTGATAGATTGTCCAAATACTATCAAGTGCTCACATATCACGTTTCGTAATTGTTCCCGTTTGCTGGACTTGTAACATGTCTTTAGAATTCTATGGTGCAAGGTACTGTTCCGGGAATATGGCTCTATCGATGAATATGTCAAATAAATCCATACAGGTTACTAAATGACAAAGATCTTAGCTTTTGTAGGCATGCCCGCTTCGGGAAAATCAGAAGCGGCTTCCGTATTGCGTGAAAAGGGTATCACGGTTATAAATATGGGTGATGTCATCCGCGAAGAAGTGGTGCGTCGGGGGCTTGCACCCACGGATGCAAATACGGGAGGTATCGGTACTGAAATGCGTGAGAAGGAAGGAAGGGATGCGGTGGCAAAAAGGTGCATCCCAAAAATAAAGGATGCTGGTGAGGAATTCATTGCTATAGATGGGGTCCGGAGCATTGCTGAGGTCGAGTGCTTCAAAAAAGCCTTTGGACACGATTTCACACTCATATCTGTGGATTCTGATATCGATACCCGTTTCATGCGTGTCAGATCACGTGGCAGAAGCGATGATATGCAGGACATCAGCGCACTGAAAGTAAGGGATGAACGGGAATTGGGCTGGGGCATGGGGGAAGCCATGGGAGTTGCGGACATCACTATCACTAATAACGCTACCCTTGATGTGTTCAGGGAAAAGGTATCAGCACTTGTGGAAGGAACGCGATGATCAAGGTCAGAGTACAGGCGAAGGTAAACCCAACAGAAGACCTAGATATAGTAAAGCACGCTGTAGAGCGGATGTTTCCTGGTAACGAAGTGCTCTTTGAGGGTAGCGACAATAATGGGTATATGGTCTTTGAAGGAGATATACATGCACTGGTGAACTTCCATTACCTGATACGGCAGGAGAAGATCATCGATACTGCACGCACCCAGATGTCTAAGGGTTTGTCAAGGGATGGGAAAATTACAAAATTCATTATCAATAAGCAGGTAGCTACAGTAGGTCACCTTAATTTCCCGGCACAAGAAGAGCCTCTTGGTTCGATAGAGATACACATCAGTACCATGTCACAGGAAGAGATGTTAAGGCTCTTTGACTGGATAACACCTCCTACAGAGAATGGTGTGGCTAATTTCGAACTTGATATCACAAGTGTCTGAGGTCTTTCATATGAAAATAAGGAACTTGAGCTTTTCCACCCGCAATGTTGTTGGTCCATCCTTTGAATGGGTATGGGAACTTGAGGACATGGGATATAATGGATGGGAAATGGTTCAAGAAGGTACCCAACGCCTAACGGCAGAGAATATGGACCATGTAAGGGAGATACTGGATACCACAAGCCTTGAATTAAGCATACATCTCCCATTTTCAGATATGAACATTGCCAGTCTTAACCATGGTATCCGCAGTGAGGTATTGCGTCAGATAGAGGGTCACCTCAGCATGGCAGATGGCTTTGCAAAGATCGCTGTACTACACCCAGGTTATATGTCTCCCTATGGTGCAAAGCTGCCTCTGGAATCATGGCAGGCCAGCATAGGTGCTATACAAGACCTGTGTGACCTGGCCTTGGACTTTGATATCATAGTTGCCATAGAGAATATGCCAAAAATGCCCAATATATTTGGAAAAGACCCCGATGAAATGCTCAATATCTTAGACCAGGTCGACAGAAAGAATGTAGGTATGACCTTGGACCTGGGACATGCCAATACTGCGGGACTGGTGGATGACTTCCTGGAGAAATGTATGGATAGGG
>CAZBJM010000016.1:0-12455 GCA_964492225.1 uncultured Methanosarcinales archaeon | reverse complement strand
GATAGGGTAGTTCACATGCATATCCACGATAATCATGGACGTTATGATGAACACCTACCACTGGGACAGGGTTGCATAGATTGGAAAAATGTAATGGGAAGACTATCTTCCTACAAAGGGCTCATGGTCACTGAAATGGGTAGTCTCGCAGAAGGCTCTCAGTGCATTGAGTACATCAGGAAACTATGATATGCTGATGTTTGACCATCTTTCCATTATAAAAACGCAGCAGTTGCCAGCATAATACCTGTCACAAATAAAAAAGCAAAGTCCTGGAACTTTAGTTTGCTCTTGCGCACATACACTCTATTACTATCGCTCCTGTAAGCTCTACATAGCATGCTGATATATGTTCTTTCACCCTGCTCATAGGAGCGGATGAACAAGGAACTTATGCTATATCCCACTTGCATGAGGACCCATCGACGTGGTGCATCCTTGTTCCATATATCAAAAAGACGGGTCTGCTGTGCTGTACGAATGCGCTTGAGCATAGACCAGAATATAAAAAGATACCTAACCATCATCGTCAATAAAAGAGTGATCTCCTCAGGCACCCCAAGACGTCTTGCTGATAGCACCATATCGTTCATTTTAGTAGTGGAAGATAAAACTACAATAGCTGTCACGCACACTATGTATTTCATGAGCATCATAAGGCCAAGGTCTATGCCTTCATAGGTCATGGTAATTCCAAGGGGCAGTTCTGCATATACTGTAAATGTCTCAATGAAAGGTTGTCTGACAAAGGGTTGTATCAGTACCATGGCCAGCCCGAAGGGAAGTACTGCAATGAACCTCATCAATACATATTTCAGGTCAAGCCTTGCCACCAGTATCAGAAGCAACAGATAGATCTCAAGTGTAGCAAGACGGATAGGGTTGCCCTCATCGATACGGGGCAAACTTACAGTGAACAGGATAATGGCAATGGTGGCAATTATCTTGACACGGCCATCAAGTTTGTGGACAGGATAGTTCTTGTATGATTCCCGCTCAATATCTGTAAGAGTTATCGGCATTCGTTTTTTTGTCCTGTACTGGGGTATCCTTTTCTCCTATACCAAGCAAGCGTAATATCTCATCCCTGGCTTCAATAGGAGTTATCTTTATATCGATATCCACTCCACTTTGTTGCAATAGGCAAAATAGCTCAGCTATCCGTGGCATCCTGAGATGTGCATGTTCAAGTAGCTCATGTTGCCGGAATATCTCCATGGCACTTCCCTGGGCTTCAAGTCGCCCGTGATGGATGACATATACCCTGTCAGCAAATGTTGGCACAATGTCGACGTCATGGGTAGAAAGGAGAACAGTGATACCCAGCTTTTGATTCATATCTTCGACAAGATGCATGATCTGAGCTGCAGCAAGAGGGTCCAATCCGGCTGTGGGCTCATCGAGCACAATAACCTCCGGTTGCATGGCAAGTATCCCTGCAATGGCCACAAGCTTTTTCTGGCCACCACTAAGATGATGCGGAGAACGCTCTTCAAAACCCGACATGTTAACCATTTTCAGGGCTTCTGCCACACGTTGTTCAATCTCTTTTTCAGGCAATCCCATGTTCATGGGCCCAAAGGCCACATCCTGTTCAACCGTAGGAGCCAGTATCTGGTCGTCGGGGTTCTGAAATACAATGCCTATGGTCTGCCTCACGGTCCTTATGGTATTCTTTGATATTTCCTTGCCTTTTATAAGAACCTTACCAGAATTGGGCTTCAGTATGCCGTTCAGATGTTTGAAAAGAGTGGATTTACCAGCGCCATTGGCACCAAGGAGGGCTATCTTCTCTGCAGGATATATACGTAAACTAATACCATCCAGTGCTTTGGTCTTAGTACTTGCATAAAAGTAAGAGACGTCTTCAAGCTCTATGATAGGTGCATCAGATGTCATGTTCCTCGGTACTCGGAATAAGCTATGGATAGGGTCGCAAGAGAAGGTTCGACAGAAATATGGTCAGTGTCTTGTACATAAGGAATGTCATATAAATAGTTATTTAATTAAGCTCCGGGGCATGACTTCCATAATACAGATAGTTCATCACTATTTTTTGGTTCTTGTTGCCGGCTCCGCCACTATGCAGAGCCGGACAATGTACAAATTCATGTATTGCACTTTTTCCTTGACATCCCATATACGATCAATGGGATAAGTAAAAGCGCAAATAGCAGTTTTACCTGCTCTGGGATTATATCACTTGCACTGCCTACTATTGCACTTGCCTCGATGCCAAGTTTGAAGTATATTGCATCAAGCAATAACCCAAAACCCAGTGAGCAGATAGCAATGGCTACTACATATATAGCTGCACTCCTTTTACCAAGGAACTTAGTTACCATCGTGATGGTTGCAACATTGGTGGCAGGTCCAGCGAGCAGGAATACAAAAGCAGTCCCAGGACTCATTCCCTTGGATATGAGGGCTGCTGCAAGTGGGGTGGATGCTGTGGCACAGATGTAGAGGGGGATCCCAATAAGGAGCATGAAGAACATGGATGCAATACCGCCGCCAAGGTATGAACTTATGACCTCATAGGGGACTGCATAAGAGATAATGCCAGCGAACACAATTCCTACAATGAGCCATTTGGAGATATCCCCCAATAGTTCGACAAAGGCATAGCGCATCCCTGCCCCAAATCTCCCCCTGGTTGTAGGATTATCTGATACGGTCGAACAGGAAGAGCATGATGCATCAGTACACTCGTTCTTTGGCTGTAGCATTATCACGTTTTTCTTTCCGGCATCTATACCTCTGTCAGAGAGCTCTGGCCTTTTTTCATCTAGTATATTCTCGGCGACACCGGCAGAGAATGCGGTCACTAGTGCCGCAAGAGGTCTGAACAGTGTCATAATAGGATCAAGCAACGCATAGGTGATGAATATGGAGTCTACCCCGGTTTCAGGTGTTGATATCAGAAAAGATACGGTTGCTCCTCTGGTTGCTCCTCTTTTCCTGAGGGAAAGAGCTGCAGGTACTACACCACATGAACATAAAGGTATCGGGATACCTAGTAGCGTTGCATTCAGTGCAGATCTGACCTTACCTGCTGAGCTACCCAGATATTTCATTATTTGTTTCTCAGGGACATAAACGTGCAAGAGTCCAGCTACCATGAATCCCATGAACAGGTATGGCGCCATATCCACAAAAAGATGCCAGGACTCCATGGCAATACCAGAAAGCATTGTAAGCATATATTCTATCATTTCCTATCACACTCCGTTACATGCATCCTGCACATGTCAATAAAGGTGTGCACGTGCTCATCAGCGATGTAATATACTGCAAATCTGCCCTCTTTTTTTACCCGTACAAGGTTGAGCTGACGCAGGGTGCGCAGGCTATGGGAGATGGCAGACTGTGAGATGTTCAATATTTGCTCAAGTTCTGTGACACACAGACCCTTGTCAGCAAGCAGGAATAATATCTTAAGGCGGGTTTCTGATTGCAGGGCGCTGAAGATATTGCATATCCTGCAAAGTTCATCATCGTTTGGTATTATCTGTGCTAGTCTGGACATTGTCTCTTCATCAGCACAGACGTGTTCTTTGTCATATGTCATGAATATATGAATATATGTTCATGTATTTATGCATTTGCAATCCACATATGTCTTTGTTGCCATCTATTACTTTCACCACGCTTAGTTCATGTATAAATAGCGTTACCGATATAGACCAACATAATTGTGCACCTCATGATACCATGTGCACCTATGGAGTAATAAGAAATGGCTGAAGTGTTATTAGAAGATCTGGACCAGGTCGGTCCTGCGACTGCACAAAAACTGAAGGACGCCGGCTTTACAACTGTTGAGGCAATTGCGGTCTCCTCGCCTGCTGAACTTGCAACAGCTGCTGATATTGGCGAATCGACTGCTGCAAAGATCATCCTTTCTGCAAGACAGTCTGCAGACATAGGAGGCTTCGAAACAGGAGATATTGTGATGGAACGCAGAAGACTTGTTGGTAAGCTTTCCACAGGATGTGTGGAATTCAATGAGATGATGGGGGGTGGGATCGATACCCAGGCCATCACTGAAATGTATGGTGAGTTTGGTTCTGGGAAAACCCAGGTTGCACACCAGCTTGCAGTGAATGTGCAACTTCCCAAGGAACAGGGAGGGCTCGATGGTTCTGTCATCATCATAGATACAGAGAACACCTTCAGACCAGAACGAATAAAACAGATGGTAGATGGTCTGTCTGAGAAATATGGTCAGGAATACGATAGTGCCACATTCCTGAAGAACATCCGTGTTGCCCGTGCCTTCAATTCCAATCACCAGATATTATTGGTGGATTCTGCAATAGAACTTGCCAATGAGCTAAAGAACACTGATAAGCCAGTACGGCTCATTATTGTAGACTCGCTCACTTCCCATTTCAGGGCCGAATATATCGGACGCGGCACCCTTGCAGACAGGCAGCAAAAGCTAAACAAGCATCTCCACAGTTTGCAGAGGTTTGGCGACCTTTTCAATGCATGTGTGGTTGTCACCAATCAGGTCATGGCCAAGCCCGATGCTTTCTTCGGTGACCCGACCAGACCTATCGGAGGCCATATAGTGGGCCATACGGCCACCTTCAGACTATACCTGCGCAAATCCAAAGGGGACAAGAGGATAGTCCGACTTGTGGACTCGCCCAATCTTCCAGATGCAGAGTCGATCATTTCCGTGACCACAGCTGGCTTGCGTGACCCATGATAAGGGAAGGTTTTTAACCTTTCCTCCCGTCTCTCTTTTTATGAGATACAAAGCCCTTGCCATTGATATCGATGGCACCATCACTGATATGGACCGCAGGCTCAGCCTCATAGCAACTGAAAAGCTACGTATGCTGGACATTCCTGTGGTCCTGGCAACTGGTAACGTGCTTTGCTATACCAAAGCGGCTTCCAAGCTCATAGGAGTATGCTGTCGTATAATTGCCGAGAATGGTGGTGTCATAAGCGATGGATTTGACAAAGAACCCATAGTTTTAGCTCAGATACATGAATGTGAAATGGCATTCAATATCCTTTCACAGCAAATGGTCCTGGAGAGACTTGACCCCGGTGTGCGGAAAACAGAGATAGTGCTAAGGAGGGGGATTGACCTCAAAGAGGCAAAAGCCCTTTTGGATCTCTCAGGCCTTGATGTAGAGATAATTGACACACATTTTGCCATCCATATCAAGAACAAGAGCATAAACAAAGGCACGGGTCTCATTAGGATGGCCGGTCTCATGGGACTGGAAGTTACCGATTTTGTTGCCATAGGGGATTCGGTCAATGATGTCGAAATGCTAAAGGTCGCAGGCTTTTCAATAGCAGTGGCCAACGCAGATGCACATCTTAAGGAGATCGCAGACCACGTGACCCTTGCTCCTTATGGGGATGGCACAGCAGAAGCTATTGAGTACCTCTTGTCAAAGAGGATGATCTGATCCTCGCATTAGCATTGATACAATATCAGGGATGTTCCTTCCCTGATATCTGTGACCATTTATGCTCTTTGACCTCTGGAAAGGTTCTTATCGACAACAATATAGTCTTTTATAGCTCTGACAGATTCAAATGGCAGTAAGATATACTGATTGTCGGTCTGATACTTGGTAGTGTCAAGGCTCATATCAGGCTTTACTATAAGATTTATGAGGTCACCTGTTCTGACATCCATCACTATATTTATCAAAACGCCAATTTCTGTACCATCGGTTGCCATTACCTGTTTACTGGTAAGGTTCTTTGCAAAGATGTTTACCATTCTTTCATTCACCCCAAATATATAAGTGGTAATCTAAGTTTAACATATTTATCTGTATCCTATATAAGAACTCGTTTCCTCTTTCTTTATTCCACCCTTGAACTGTGCCTGTATCCTCTCGTAATACTCCATTAGGTTCTCTGATAATGTTGGCCGTACTTTAGCCAAAGCTTCTTTGAAGTATTTCATAGCTACCCTATCATTATCGAAATTATCACGCAGTGTCAGCATTACGGCCTCTCTACATACTGCTTCTATATCAGAGCCTACAAAGCCTTCAGTCATTGATGCAAGCTCGTCAATGGTCACATCATCTCCAAGGGGTATGTTCTTTGTGTGTATCTTGAAGATCTCCTTTCTTCCGGCGAGCGTGGACTGCCCCACGAGTACCAATCTGTCGAAACGCCCCGACCTCAGTAGTGCAGGGTCCAGCATATCCGGACGATTGGTAGCAGCTATCACAACGATATCCTTCAATGGTTCAAGTCCATCGAGTTCTGTGAGCAATTGGTTGACTATCCTCTCGGAACTCTTTCCATCATCTGACATGGCACTGCGCATTGGTGCTATGGAGTCTATCTCATCAAAGAAAACTATACATGGAGCCACTTGCCTTGCCTTTTTGAAAGTCTCACGGATGGCCTTTTCTGACTCCCCTACCCATTTAGAGAGCATCTGTGGCCCTTTAACGCTGATGAAGTTTGCATTGCACTCAGTTGCAGCTGCCTGTGCCATAAGGGTCTTACCAGTACCAGGTGGTCCGAAAAGAAGAATGCCTTTTGGCGGCCGTATTCCCATCTGAATGAACTTTTCAGGCTTTGTGAGGGGCCACTCCACAGCTTCTATTATTTCCTGTTTGGCCTTGTCAAGACCGCCTATGTCTTCCCATTTGACAGCAGGTACCTCAACTAGCACTTCCCTCATGGCGGATGGCTCTATCTCCCTTAATGCACCCTCAAAATCCTCTTTGCAGACAGTTATTGCCTCGAGCGTCTTCTGGGGTATTTCATCATCATCCAGTTCTATATCTGGTAGTGCCCTCCTGAGCGATTTCATGGCAGCTTCCTGAACAAGTGCAAGCAGGTCAGCACCTACAAAGGCCTGTGTGTGCTTTGCAAGGTATGCCAGGAACTCCGGGGTCACATCCTCCTGAAGTGGAACGCCCCTTGTGTGTATCTGCAGTATCTCCAACCGGTCATCGGCATCAGGGACACCTATCTCGATTTCACGGTCAAAGCGCCCAGGTCTGCGCAACGCAGGGTCGATGGCATCCACCCGATTAGTTGCGCCTATGATGATGACCTCTCCTCTTTCCTCAAGGCCATCCATCATTGTGAGCAACTGGGCGACGATCCTTCTTTCCACTTCACCGGTGACGTTCTGCCTCTTTGGTGCAATGGAATCTATCTCATCTATGAATATAATGGAAGGGGCGTTATCTTCTGCCTCCTCGAAGATCTTACGGATACGTTCCTCACTTTCTCCATAATACTTACCCATTATCTCAGGACCCGCGATATAAAGGAAATTGGCCCTCGACTCATTTGCCACTGCTTTTGCAATTAAGGTCTTTCCTGTCCCCGGCGGACCAAAGAGTATAATACCTTTTGGCGGCTCGATATTTAGCCTTTGGAACAGCTCAGGATGTTTTAGTGGCAGTTCTATCATTTCCCTGACGCGCTGTATCTCTGAACCAAGTCCACCTATATCCTCATAAGAGATGCCACGGGAAGTGCCTTTATATCCTCGTACAGGTTTTTGCCTGAGTTCTATCTCAGTGAACTCCCCTATCACCACAATAGTGTTAGCAGGTTCGACCTCTACTGCAATCAATGGAATTGCCTGCCCCCCACTTATCTGATTGGTCATGGATGTTGTAGCAGAACTGATAATTGGGATGACATCGCCTTCCACAAGCGCTCTCTTCATAATGTTTCTCTTGATAACTTCACTGATCCGCTCCCCATCACTGACCTGTTCATTATCCACTATGATACCTTCGGGTGGTGCAAGGACCACTTTTGTAGCCACTTCAAAAGTACCTTTTCTGATGCATACTCTCTCACCAATGCTTACATCAGCATTTTCTCGGATGAAGCCATCGATACGGACAATACCTTGTCCCCAGTCCTGCCTATCAGCTCTCCAGGCCTTAGCTACTGTTTTCCTTTTTCCTTCTATCTCCACTATGTCTCCTGGAGTTAGTTGTAAACTCATCTGGGTTGTGGGATCCAGTCTGATGATGCCTCTTCCAAAGTCATTCGGGTGTGCTTTCTCTACTTTGATATGTACTTCTTCCATTGGATTCATCCTGAATAGTTTAGATTATGATAAGATCAAATTTAATATAGATGTGGTCCATGCAATGCATGAAATCCTGCTATACATATCATATTCTATACTTAAAATAGATATGGTACAGATATAAATAACAAAGGGCAATATCCCAGGTCCATTCTCACTCTTCATCCTCGATGCAATGTATTTCTACTATTCTGCCCAAAATCTTTTCACATGGGATTATCCAGTGTTCAAGGCTCTAGGTCCGCTAGTTGATGCATGTCTGTAGTATCATGGTTATAATTGCAAGAGTGAATCACAATGGTTTGTACTCTTCCGCATTAAGAGGTTGTCTGATCAGAATTTCGCTATTCTTATCGCTTTTTTTAAGCATGCTCCATTTTTCACGTTAATTTCTATATGATGTCCGCGCCTCGGGAAAAACGCGCGCGACTGGCGCGAGCCGGGGCTTGGACTGCAAAAATGTGCCGCGTTTTTTGTTAGAAGATGCAACCGCATCTTTCGTTATATTTAGCACGCGTTTATTGTTAACTGATCATCTGATCAGAAATGGAGGAAATATGAGCTAATTAGACAATCTCATTTAAAACAGCAGTTCCACTAAAAAGATTTAAATATGGATTTGTATGTACTATGCCTGACATTTGAGGCGTTCATGCTGTAATACCTATAGATCATCTTTTCAGCAGAATGCCCTGATCTGAAAATAAAGGACGTGCATTGTTTTGTTCAACAATAATCAAGAATCAACAGCCCCTGTAGCTGCTGGAGAGACATACGAAGTAACGATTCAGGATATCGCAAAAGAGGGAGACGGCATTGCCAGGATAGAGGGCTTTGTGATCTTCGTACCTCAGACCGAGGTCGGCGAGACAGTAAACATCAAGATCACTAAGGTACTGCGTAAGTTTGCGTTTGCAGAAAAGGAAGAGTAAGTTCTTTTGTGATGGGCCTTGGCCCATCTTTCATCTTTATTGTTCTCTTTATGGTCCACCGATATAGTTTTCGGGGTCACCAAGAAAATCAAGGACAATGGTGAAGAATGCCCTGGCGCCTATACCAAGGACCTCATCGTCTATATCGAAACAGCTCGAGTGGTTATTTTCATATATGCCTTTCTCAGGATTCCTTGTACCTAATATAAGGAAGACCCCGGGTACTTCCTGCAGATAATATGCAAAGTCCTCGGCACCGAATATACGCTCAGCATCTTCATTTACCTTGAACTTCTTTTCTTTTAGCACTTTTGCGGCAGCATGTGCAAACCCTATGTGGTTAACAAGCACAGGGTAACTAGGTTCTACCTCTAACCTGTAATCTGGAAGACCTGCAAAACCATCTTTTTTGTGTATTTCCATTTGTTCATCTAGTTTCTCACGCATGACTGCACATATCCTGGTAGTATCATGTTCATCGAAGGTCCTGAAAGTTCCATCTATTTCCAGTTCGTCAGGTGTCCTGTTGAACTGAGAACCAGAATTCAATGTACCTATTCCAAAAGCATAGTTCTCAGGGTCGACATGATCTGATAGTTCAGAGTACAAAGATAATATAAATCCAGATGCCAGATGTATTGGGTCTATACAATATTCCGGAACGGAGTGGTGTCCCCCTTTTCCACGGATACAGATATTGAAACGGTTAGAACTTGCCATGCAAGGACCTGATATAACATTGATCACGCCAGCATCCACATCACCAAATATATGGAGACCTAGGATGGCATCCACGCCCTCAAGTCCACCCTGTGCTATGACACTACATGCACCACCGGGGGGTACTTCTTCTGCAGGCTGGAAGATAAGCCGCACGCCCCCATTGAAACTGTCACGTTGCTCACTCAGCAAGCGGGCAGTACCAAGAAGAATTGCCATATGCCCGTCATGGCCACACGCGTGCATAACCCCTTCGTTCAGCGATATATATTTCTCATTATGGTCCGTGGGTGTTTCTTTTACCGCGAGGGCATCCATATCTGCCCGCACTGCTATGCAAGGGCCAGGCCCTCTGCCATAGATATTGGCTATAACACCTGTATCGGCTATTTTTTCATATTCGATCCCGAGCTCTTCAAGGACCAACATGATCCGTTCCTGGGTCTTATATTCCACAAAACTCAATTCCGGCATACGGTGGAATTCGTGCCTTAGGTCTATTATCCATTCATCCGTGGACTTCAAAAGATTCACCTTGTCATACGTCAAGTATGAGTATATAGAAATGGTATCCGATGTATTTAACTCATATGAGTGATTTCTGTGAGAAACGCAGTTCTGTCATAAAAAAGCATAGCTTTGTCACTAAATAATATCAGGATGATATAGTATGATACAAACAAGGATAAGGGATTTCCTGATCACAAAAGAGGACTGGATATTCGCAGTTTCAGATTACTTCCACCCAAACGGCATCAGGTCCATATTAAGGTATGTGCCGGATGAACATGGAGAGCGTGAGCTCAATGGAGTTCACTACAAGAAATATGATTTTGATGTATCCTTTGACCTTATGCGCAGAGAAAAGCCACAATGGGTCCAGGATGTGCATGTTGTCCCTGAAAATGAGATAAAAAAGGTCCTAAGACCAAATGAAGTGGTAGAAGAACTGGCATCATCGGATACCAGGGTCTATGCTATAGTAAGGACCCTCGAAGATGCGGGTGTCCCTCTTAAAAAGATGGGAGTCACAGGTTCATTCTTGCCTGGGTTACAGAACGCTACGTCTGATATTGATTTTGTTGTTTATGGTATGGATTGGTTCACAGCAAGGGATGCCATATATGAAGCCAAACGGACACCAGGACCTATCGAAGATATCGATATGGACATGTGGGGGAAAATATACAATAAACGTATCCCAGAGATCGGTTTTGATGAATTTGTGCTCCATGAGAAAAGGAAAGGTAATCGAGGGATGGTCGAAGGTACTTATTTCGATCTTCTTTTCGTGCGCGACTGGGCGCAGATAACAGAGCCAGTGAAGAGGGGAAAGGACCTTTTCAGTAGAAAAATAGAGGCTGTAGTGACAAATGCCGACCTCGCCTTTGATAGTCCCGCAGTATATGAAATAGACCATCCTGATATCGACCACGTTCTCTCATATACTCACACCTATGCAGGTCAGGCCCTGGCTGGGGAGAGAATAGAGGCCTCAGGTATGGTAGAGGAAGTAGACGGTCTTAAAAGACTTGTTGTTGGCACCACACGGGAGCCAAAGGGAGAATGGATCCGTTCTCTAAGTATGTTGCAACAATAGCTATAAAATAAAAAAAGTCACTGGCGAAATTATCCGCCGCCGGTGACCTGTCCTATGTCCACGTTCTGTGGTCCAGCCTGGGAGAGGCGCTGTGTCAACTCGCCAGCGTCCACACTCTTTTTTGCATCGTTCTTGTCCTTTAGCTCGGATGCATCGATGATCAAGAGTGCACTGGTCTTATAAAAAAGTCCAGTCGTATCTATCTTGGCCCATGCGCCTTCAGAGTCTGCTCTGATCGCTTGGACCGTCCCGGCAGTGCCTGTATTGAGATATCTTACGGCAACCCCGACCAAAATGGGTTGCCCGTTAAGGTCCAATGCTGTTGAAGCACCATTTTCCACGTGATCCACTCCATATTTTATATTTGCAGGAAATATAGTACTTCCTGCTTTATATACCTGTTTTAGTGTTTTCAGATCTCCTGGTTTATCTCTGTACGTAACTCACCAAGTGTGGATACCCTTTCAGCAAAAGCGTTGTGCCTGTGGATACTTTCCTCATTGATCTGTTTTATGGTCACAATAGCTTCATCAGGGAGCTGGGAGAACTCCTTGACCACATTCTTGGCCATTGTGCGCACACAGTCCTCGACGAACTTGGGATTATTGTGTGCCCTTTGAACGACTATGGCCTCATCGGCACGCTTAAGCAGCTCAAATACACTGGAGCTCATGGACCTTTCAATTATCTCTATTATCTTATCAAGTGAGACGAACTTACTTCCTTCCACCTCTATGGAGATGATGCCGCGCCCGCGTTGATTATGGGTTGCCATGGGTACCCGATGTAAGAACTCTGCGATCTTCTTATCTTCGACACCGATCGCCTCAAGCTCTTTGCGGGCATTGTCGCGCATTATCTCCTGTGCACAAGGGCAGGCGGTCATACCAACGACCTCAGCACCAATGAGCTTTTTTACCACAATGTTAGCAGGGTTCTCACGCATGGCAATAGCCTCTGCAAAGATCTCCACAACTTCCTGGCACTCCATTTTTGTGGATGGTGACTCTCTTTTCACTACATATTCGCTCTTGAGGAGCACCTCCGCTCTTGAGGCGTATTCATGCCGGTTCAATAGACTCTGTGCAACGTCACTACACAATTGTTCTATTTCATAGACTGGCATATTGAGCGCCTTTTC
>CAZBJM010000015.1:0-34020 GCA_964492225.1 uncultured Methanosarcinales archaeon | reverse complement strand
CACATCCATTAATGCAAGTGCTTGGAATTGGACCTTTGGAGATGGAAATAATTCTAATGCAAAAAGTCCAACTAACACATATAGTGTGCCAGGGACCTATACTGTTACCCTTAATGCTACAAATGAGACAGATTTCAATATTTCTACAAAATTGATAACGGTAAATCTTCCAGCGCTGACCATCAATGTTAATCCAACTGCAGGGAATTTCTCAAGTATTTTCGGCGATTCGAAGAGCTTTACAGCAACTGCAAATCAGAATGCTACATTCACATGGTACCTTAACAACGCCCAGGTAAAAACAGAGTCGAGTGTATCTAGCTCTACTTATACTAACAACACCGCTTCTGTGGGTACCTATAATCTAACTGTCAATGTCACTAACACTAAACAGACGTACAGTAATAAATGGAACTGGACCGTTTCAGCCGCACCGGCAACAGCACCTACGATCACACAGGATCCAGCCTCTTCTGTATCTGATACAACGGGCTCTTCAAGGACATTTACCGCTACTATCGACCAATTGGTCAACCTTACGTGGATATTAAATAATTCTCCATTGGGTCCTGAGAATAAGTCCGTGACAGGTGCTCAATCCATTACACTCCCAGCAGCAGTCGGCAATCATAATTTGACGGTTGTGGCAGAGAATGAAAATGGCACAGTATCAAAAAAATGGGATTGGACCGTTACAGATCCAGTCGTGACTTTAAAGATCACAGCCAGCAGTCCATCAACCAATCCTGAAACAGTTCAGGGTGTTCCCCAGGTGTTCAATGTAAGCACCGACCAGGCAGCAACAGTGAAATGGTATGTCAATGGAGTTGAGACACAGACAAATAGTTCAGTTACATCTGCCCAATTCTCAATAATCAAACCGGTTGGAAATTACAATATAACTGCTAATGCATCTATTGACGGTGCAA
Organism: uncultured Methanosarcinales archaeon; assembly: GCA_964492225.1. Classification (GTDB taxonomy): domain Archaea; phylum Halobacteriota; class Methanosarcinia; order Methanosarcinales; family Methanosarcinaceae; genus Methanolobus. The sequence continues at coordinate 33,091 of CAZBJM010000015.1, read as the reverse complement.
ATGTTTCAAAGACATGGACATGGAAAGTGCATCCTAAGAACTACTTTACTGGAGACCGCATATGGGATGAAAATGCAAAGCAGTCCAAGAAATATACCTGGGATGCAAAGAGCTTCTCTGGCTTCTTCTATGACCTTAACACCGGATTCAGCTCCGAGACCATGACCATCACTGATATCTCAAGGACCATCGGAAGCGGTAAGCTCGTATATAGGACAGCTCCGGTCAGCAGTGATTTCGAGTACACAGCCTGGGGTAAGTATCAGGTCATCGGATTTATGGCCGAGAAATATTTTGCAGGCTACAGTTCCGATACCAAGATAAACGGGGTCACTCCAGTGAGCCTTATGTCTTCAGGATATCTCTCAAAGGTGCTGATAGATAACGATGAAAAGAAGACCATCTATTCGGGTTCATCTTTTGCACTTGAAGAAGGATATAGGATCAATGTGGTCCAGGTCGATAGGGCAGGTAGTAAGGTAATGGTCACCCTTTCAAAGGATGGGAAAGAGGTGGATACCTTTGTATTCAATGAAAAGGACAAGAAGCCTTTGATCTATGAGAGGGACATAGGCGGTTCAGATAAGGTCCCCATCATCATCGTTAATTTCGAATCGATATTCAGTGGTGCAGAATCAAATGCTGTATTCATTGAGGGTATCTTCCAGATATCTGAGAACTGCGTGAAACTGGAAGGTGGAACAAAGTACGATAAGATGAAGGTCAGTGGCTTCAGTGATACATACATCGAGATGGAGAACGATGGATCATTGTCCCTTAGCAAAGGAAAGACAATTCCTATCATGGGCAAGATCAAGTTCATAGTAGCCGATGATAACACTCTGCGGTTTGCACCATTTGTTGATATGTCCGCCCCAGGTAAGTATGAGCTAAGGGGTACTGTGGCCGAGGGTAATGAGCTCCTTATATGGACACCACTGAACTTTGAAGGTTTCTATTATGACATAAATGAAGGGCTCCGCACAGAGAAGCTTGAGCTGAAATCGATCAATGGCAGGACCATCGCAAAGGGTCAATTGATATATACCAGCAGTCCTGCAGAGGTAGCCTTTGAACATACCGATTGGGGTAAGTACAGGGTAGCAGGTTTCATGGCCAAGAAGTACTTTGCAGGTTATCCGGCAAATGTATTTGGTAAGACCAAGGGTGGTGTAGACATCATTTCCAGTGGCTTGCTGTCAAAGGTCCTTATAGATGATGATGACCGCAAATCTGTCTATTCAGGTTCATCGATAGTTCTTGAGGAAGGCTACAGACTTAACATCGACCAGGTAGACAAGAAGGGCGAGCAAGTACTGGTATCCCTTACAAAGAATGGGAAGAATGTGGAGACAACAGCAGTGAGGGGGCAGAACACCTACATATACGAGACAAAGCTGGGTGATTCTGATAAGGTCCCTATCATCGCTGTCTATTTCGACAACATTTTCACCGGTTCTGAGTCGACCGCAGTGTTTGTAAGAGGTATCTTCCAGATATCAGAGGATTGTCTCAAGATAGAGGATGGAAAGACCTTTGGCAAGATGGAGATAACGGGCACTGGTGGGAACATCACCATGGCCAATAAGGAATCGATCACATTGTCAAAGGACAAATCCGTAACTGTGATGGGTGATATCGGCTTTAAGGCAGCTGACTCTAACACGGTCAGATACTATCCATTCGTGGAGGTCACAACAGCACCTGCCCAGTCCCTTAGCGTGAAGGCAGACAGTGCCATAGTGACAAAAGGAACGAAGGTCACAATAACTGTAACTTCCCGCGGAGGTGCAATTGGTGATGCGACGGTGAAAGCAGGTTCCTCTACCATTGGTACCACTGACAATGAAGGTAGGATAGTATACACTTCTTCGGCCATAGGCAAGATCACAATAGCCGCTTCAAAGGATGGGTATTCGTCCGGCAGTGCTGAGATCGAGGTAATATCCCCAGACGATGACACAAGGAAGATGATCATCGAATGCTCTCCAAAGGATGTGTTCGAGGGTTCCCAGGTGAACCTAACGGTGCTCTCAGCAATAGGTGGCAAACCAATAGAGGGTGCCGTTGTAAGTGTCAATGGTAAGACCATTGGTACAACATCGACCAAAGGTACCGTTGTCCATACAATGACAGGGCATGGTGTCTACAAGGTCACAGCGGTCAAGACAGGAATGATCGATGCTACCTTGGACCTGAATGTCAAGGAGGTTGCGGCAAGGTTCGAATTCACAAACCTGGTCATATCCCCACTGGATGTCAGACAGGGCAAGGCAGCTACCATCACTGTGGATGTAAAGAACACAGGTACAGCGGAAGGCATCTGCAAAGCAGAACTGTTGGTCAATGACACAGTAGTGGCCAATCAGACGGTGACCCTGGGAGTTGGCAAGACAGAGAAACTTACGTTCAAGCACACTGAAAAAGAACCTGGCACCTATATTGCAAAGATCGGTGGCCTAAGTGCAAGCTATGAGGTCTTCAAGAGCTCAAGTGCTATCTGGTATGTGCTGGGTGCAATTGTAGTGCTTGCAGGAGCTGGACTTGCTTATTTGTTCACAGCAGGTGGCTGGACAGCAGATATGGCACAAGCAAAGGTGGATGAAGCCATCAATACTATAAAGGACCTCATCAACAAACGTTGATGGGTTTTCCTTTTCTTTTTTTCTTTTTTTTACTTGGATCGGACCGAGATAATTTTTACCCATGTTGGGTCATGGTCAGAACAGTTCGTGCTTATTGCCATAACACATATCCTAATTATGTTCTCAGTTGATCTTTTTGGCAACAAGTTCTATCGCTTCTATGAGGCTGTCCCGGGGCATGATAGTTGCAACCGGTATCCGCAGGATCTTTTCTACGGTCGGGCTTACGATGGGTGCACAGACCAGGGCCCTGGCACCATCCCTCTCAGCCCTCACCGCTGCTATTATTGCTTCTTCCACTGAGGTAGCTGCATATTCCCGGATAGTACAAAGATTTCCACCAATTTTCCTTTTTGTTTCACTTATTGTATCAAGTACAGGGCGCGCAGCTATTACGGCGATGAAGTTCCCTTTCTGTGAACCTTCCAGCCTCTTTATGGTCTTCACTATCTGCCGAAGGGTCTTCATATTTGGCTCACGCTTTCCGGACATGATCTTATATAGGGTACTCTGGGGGATCTCTGCCTTTTCGGCAAACTCAATTGCTGTAAAGCCAAGGTCATCCCTTATCACTTTTGAAAGTACATCCCTAAATTCCTCATCCGATTCAAAAATAGCATCAGTGATCTTTTCAACAGCATCCATTTCTCTTTTTCCCTCTTGCGATTAATATAATTTCCTTAATAGGAATAAGAACCCTATATATTAATACTTTTAGGCAAAATTGCGCGAGTAAATAGCAATATTTATAAGCTTGTTCCTCGTCATCCCAAAAGTAACTACAACAGGTGATCTTATGAGAACCGGTATATATACAAAAAAATATCCAATCTTACTTCTTGTCATTCTGATCGTATCAGCTGTACTAATATCTGGCTGTACCGAGAAAGAACCAACGGCACCGAATACACAGGTCAAGGAACTATCCTCACTGACATTTGGATACCAACCAAGCACCCATCAGATCTCTTATGTAACTGCAAGGGAAAAAGGCTGGTGGAATGAAAGCCTTTCTCCACTTGGAGTAAAGAAGTTGGATGATAAGCTCTTTCCCACTGGCGCCCCTGAGATGAATGCAATGCTTGCGGGCGAGATAGACGTAGCCTATGTAGGTTCTGCACCAGTGGTCACAGCCATTGCAAGTGGCCTTGACGCAAAGATAGTTGCTGCGGTCCAGATCAATGGTTCTGATATCGTACTGCGCACAGATCTTCCATATAAGACACCACAGGACCTCAAGGGCCTGAAGATAGCCACCTTCCCACCAGGGACCATACAGGACACCCTTCTTAGGGACTGGCTCAAAGCCAATGGTATGACCCCCGATAAGGACGTTACCATAATCCCCATGGGCTCAGGAGACGCCTCAGCCGCACTATCCTCCAAGAGAGTGGATGCAGTGTTCCTTCCACACCCGGCACCTGTACCACTTGTAATGCAGGGGATCGGAAGAACGGTCATGCAATCTGGTTCTATGAACAAGGACCACGCATGCTGCGTAGTTGCGGTCAGTGGTAAGCTTATTCGTGAATATCCAGAGATAGTGCAACAGATAGTGGCAACCCACGTGCGTGCTGCGAGCTATGACACAGCCAATATCGATGAGGCCGCATCCATCTATGCAAAGGACCAGGCAATGGATATTGCAATTGTCCAGCGTTCCCTTGCAGATTGGGATGGTTCATGGGTGGCAGACCCCGGTATCATAGCAGATTCCACAGTTGAGTATGCAAAGGTCCAGTATGAACAGGGCACGATAAAGAAGCAGCTCACAAAGGATGACCTATTTGATATGAGCTTCTACAACGCACTTAAGAAGTAATAGGATTAACTGTCCAGCTTGTTAAAGCGGCATGCTGGACATATATTTATTTTGATAATAAATGAGATGTGCAGATAAATGGAGCAACATAAAATATAAGATGAGTGACCGCATATACCCGATGGCAAGATTGAATTATGATAAAAAAAGTAAATATTGCCACATGCTAATTCAATATAGCACTCATAATGTGGAGGGAAGATGTTCAAAGAGCACTTTAAAAAGTTAAAGGAAAATGGTGTGGAATTACTGTCGGTAGTTACAGCGGTCATCATCTGGCAGTTGCTGGCAGTCTATGTGGTGCAGAACAGGTTTGCCCTTCCCAGTTTCACAGAGGTGGTCCAGGCTTTTATAGTTGCACTTTCAAAACAGGAGATATTCTCTGTATTTGGAACTGATCTTAGCTTGTCCTTGCTCCTTATTGATACGCTCTATAGTCTGATGCATTTTTTCATAGGCCTACTTGCCGCCTTGCTTGTAGGTATCCCAATTGGAATGCTCATGGGCTGGTCAAAATCCATCGAAAGGATCTTTGACCCTTTGATAGAAATAGTACGGCCTATACCCCCCCTTGCATGGATCCCATTTGCAATTATATGGATCGGCTTGAATCCCTTTGGTGCAGGCTTTGTTATTTTTATTGGCGCCCTTTTTCCGATAATCATCAATACTTCCACGGGTTTTAAAAGTGTCTCAAAGATCTATGTAGAGGCAGCGAAGGTGCTGGGTTGCACCAGTGACCGGGAACTGATAAGGCATGTTGCCATCCCATCCTCCCTCCCATCGATCGTTGCAGGTATAAGAGTAGCAATGGGTGTGGGTTGGATGTGTCTTGTGGCAGCTGAGATGTTCGGTGTAAGCAAGAATGGCCTAGGATTCAAGATCTGGCATTACTATTATTTACACAGCATGGACTTTGTGCTTGTCTATATGCTCATACTGGGCTTTCTGGGACTGCTTATCGATAGGATATTCAGGTCCTACATTGAAGAAAAGTTCTTCAAATGGCGCACCGGAGTAGTGATCTGAATGGGTCGGGTAAGTATAAGGGGTGTGACGAGACAGTTCATGAAAGGGTCTGCTCAGGTCATTGCCCTTGACAATGTAAGCCTCGAGATAGCAGATAAGGAGTTCGTATGCTTCCTGGGCCCTTCGGGATGTGGAAAGACCACTTTGCTCCGTATTGTTTCAGGTCTTGACCTTCCAGACTCAGGTGAGGTTTTTGTGGACGAGGAGAAGATCTTGTCCCCGGGACCTAAAAGAGGCATGGTGTTCCAAGAATATTCCCTCTTTCCATGGAAATCTGTATTGGACAACGTATTGTTTGGTCCCAAGATGAGAGGGGTCAAAAAGAAAGAGGCTTTGGAAGAGGCAGAAAAATATCTTGAACTGGTTGGATTGCAGCAATTCAGGAACAGTTACCCCCATGAGCTTTCAGGAGGCATGAAACAAAGAGTGGCAATAGCCCGTGCTCTTGCAAATGAACCTGAAGTACTGCTCATGGATGAACCTTTTGGAGCTCTGGATGCACAGACAAGGAATGCTCTTCAGCATGAGCTGCTCAGCATCTGGCAAAAGAACAATACTACAATACTTTTTGTCACACACAGTGTTGATGAAGCGGTCTTCCTTGCAGATAAGATCGTTATAATGACCGCAAGACCAGGTAGGATCAAGGAAGTGATCGATGTCAATATCCCGCGGCTACGCGACAGGACAAGTCCCGAGGCAAATCAGTTGCGCAATCACATCCTGAAACTATTGGCAGAAGAACAAAGAAAGTGATATGGGCTTCATTCGCCGCGTACTATCACTTTAGTTCCTTTTTCGATCTCGTTCACACGTATCTTTCCTATCAATTCAAGTATCACATTCGCCCTGACTTGTCCAACAGAGCATCCAGGGCGTATCGATACAGTATTACCGGTAACAGTACCCACCACCGTAGATGAATCGAATATCCTAAGCTCATCATGGGCCTCGATCGAACCTTTGATCTCACATCCTGAACCAATGACTACCCTATCCGCTTTGATGTTACCCCCAACCGATGAGTTCTTCCCAAGTTCAAGAGTACCTTTGACTATGATATTCTTCCAGAATGAGCTTGATGCCCCAACAATAAGATTCCCATCTATAATGATATCATTCTCAAAATAGGACCTTCTTTTAGCGATATATGTATTTGATGTCTTATGGTATCTGATATCCAAACTCATCTCAGTCACATGGCCTACTATGTCCTTACTTCTTATAAAATCATTGTATCAGGATAATGTGTTATCCCTCAAACACATTGCTATTTTTAAAACAGGATTTTTGTCTTTTATACATGAAATAAATTGTAGCCTAAGGCGAGGTTGTCTAATTAGCTCACATTTCCTCCATTTCTGATCAGATGAACAGTTAACAATAAACGCGTGCTAAATCAATAATGAAAGACGCATTTGTATCTTTCTAACAAAAGACGCGGCACCCCTTTACAGTACAATCACCGGCTCACCGCCAATCGCGCGCGTTTTTCCCGAGGGACGGACAGTATATAGGAATTAACGTGAAAAATGGAGTATGCTTACAAAAAAGTGATAAGAACATAAAGCGAAATTCTGATCAAACAAACTCAAGGCTGAATCTATTAAAACCAGTAAACTTGATTTACAAAACGCACATTATACATAGCATCTTGAATTCCACAGGTCTCATCAATAACTAACAAATTTCAATGCTACATATTTTACACAAATGAAAAAACAAGCTGCAGAGGGTCATCTGAGGACAGCATTATGCGCACTTCATGGTTTCAAATCCCTGGGCACCTTCTGTAAAAAGAATATAGCTGACAATAAGCATTAAATATAGCAACATATATATAATTCTAGTATCCAGCGCTAAGAATAAAAAATACATCTGAAAGATTCTTTCCGGCCAGGAGTGTACATGCTTAAAAATTGCAATAGATCCCCGTCGGCTAAAAATAACGATAAGAGTGACCCTATTGAATATGATGCTTGTGTTCAGGGTCCTTGTATCATGCCATGCGGATTGGATCAGGCAATTGATTGTTTTGATTTTATAGGTGCTATCATCCTCATCACTGATCACAATAATAAGTTGCTCTCCATCAATCGTATGGCAAGGGATAAACTTGGTTACTCGGGTAATGAGATTGCTGGTGCCGATTGGGTCGATCTGTTGGTCCACCATAATTCCAGACCTGCACTAAAGGAATATCTTCTTAATATCCTTTCAGAAAAGCACGGTATTTCAGAACCTATACATTCCCGACTTATATGCAAAGACGCGCAGGAACTCCTCGTATCATGGAGCATCACTCATTTGAAGGATGAAGCTGGCAATACAGCAGGTTTAATACTATCCGGTAGTGATATAACTAGTCTGAAAGTCAATGATGATGAATCAAAAAACATGAAGGATGCTCTTTTATCCTTCCTTCGGTCTGCAACTTATGCTGTTATCTTTTCAGACAGCAGTGGCATCATAACATTCTGGAACAAAACAGCTACGTCCCTTTTTGGATACAAGGAAGACGAGGTGGTGGGCAAACCTATTACCATCATCACTCCAAAGCGCTTCAAAAAAGCCCACGAAGGGTGGGACCAGATCGTATCTATCGGGAACTCACCTATGCTGGGAAGGATCTTTGAGGCAACTGGTCTTAGAAAGGATGGAACCGAATTCCCAATAGAATTAACTGTCAGCACGGTCAGATCGAATGGTCAAACATTCCATGCTGCTTTAATGAATGATATCTCAAGGCGCAAGATGAAAGAACGCCTTATCAGCATTTCCAAGAATAAATATCGTATGATCTTCCAGAAATCCCCATTGGGTATCTTTCACTTCGATGAAAGGGGTGTCATCACCCAATGTAATGAGAAGTTTGTCAGAATAGTCGGCGCAGCCCATGAAAACGTGATCAGTACCATAATAAATTTCAATATGCTCGAATCCTTTAACGATGCAGCGATGATAAAATGTATAAAGCAGGTACTTTCTGGGATCCCTGCCAGGTACGAAGATGATTTTGCATCTCCTTTTTCTGATAAAGTAATACCCATCAAAGCAGAGTTCAGTCCTGTGATATCTGATGAGAGCAAACTGTTGGGTGGTGTGTGTGTTGTTGAAGATTTCACTGAACGCAAGGCTGCAGAGGTGGCACTCAGCAAGTATGCACAAGACCTAGCAAATGCTAACAAGGAACTAAAATCCCTTGACCGCATGAAGGACGAGTTCCTTTCAAATCTGCGCCATGAGCTCAAAACGCCGCTGATCCCCATAATCGGCTACAGCGAGTTGATGTCGGATGGTGCTCTAGGAGAGCTCAATGACAAGCAAAAGGATGCTGTGTCAAAGGTACTGCTCAGTTCGGACCGCCTCAAGAGGCTGATAGATTCACTTCTCTACGTAAGTGTCACAGAAGGCGGGAATGTAGATTATACGTTTGTTCCTCTCCTCCTTAACGATGTCATTGATTCTGCCATATGTGACCGCTCCCATGAACTGTTAAGCAAAGGACATATCATTGAAAGGAATATCCAGGATAACATTCCTTTTATAGAGGGGGATCTGGACTATCTTCAGGATGTATTTGTGAATATATTGGATAACGCTATCAAGTTCACTTCACCTGGAGGTACTATCCAAATATCTGCATCCAAGGATAATGATTTTGTCCATGTTAAAATAGAGGACAATGGAATTGGTATTCCAAAGGAAAATATGTCCAAGATATTCACCCGTTTCTATCAGGCAGATGGCTCATCTACCCGCAACTATGGAGGAAATGGTCTTGGTCTATATATATGCAAAAAAATAATCGAAGCACATAAAGGTAGTATCTATTTGGAGAGCGTTGAGGGAGAAGGCACTACTGTACACATATATCTGCCGGCCTATTCTGCTTCTGAGAAATATTCCAAATGATAAGACTTGCAGCCCTTATTTGCCGCCATCACCGCAGAAAACGAGTTGGAATGTTATTGTAACATCGATAACTTCCAAATGAAGAAGAGGTCCACCGTGTTGAATTGCTAAATGGCCCTTTCAAGACTTATGCGCCACCACTGTTAAATATTCAACTCATTTTGATAGTTCGAATGCTCTTAAAGAGCGCGCAGCCTCTATAAATGGTCAAAGGAGTGATCGTTTTTTCGCGCGCGTATGGTGACGCCACGGTCCAATATACACAAACATGCCACCAAGGCAAATTTGTATTATGGTCGACACGTGCACACGCGTGTGTTTATCCCCTGGCATATGCAATTGTCATCAAGGTCAGAGCAGTCGCAGTGATGTCTCCTTCCTTCGCTCCCCACGAACCGTTAGTGTTCATCTTGGACAGTATCCATTGTTCTGCAGATTTCAGTTCACTACCGTAACCCGCAAGCATTAGGGCATGCATAACAATATTGCTCGTGGCGATATTTTCCCAGGCACCTTCTGATGCCCGCTTTGATAGTAGCCATTCAGCGCGGTTATGGATGAATTGTGTAGCACCAGGTATATCCATGAGCTTGCTCTGCAATATCAGTGACTGGATAATGAGCGAGGTCGTACCGGGGTGTTCCCATGCACTACCGTAGTTATCCAATAACCACTGGCAAGCCTCTTTGTTCGCAACACCCATATCTGCAAGAGCAGTCAGCGCATATGTCGTATCATATACGTCATCATTCCATGCTCCATTATTGTTTTGCTTTGAAAGCATCCACTCCCTTACGTCAGGGAACATCATTCCGGCTCCTGAAAGGGCTGAAGCAGCACGGGCGGTGTCCCTTAGAGACCCGTTCCATGAACCATCACCCTTGAGCCTGATAAGTCTTGGGACCATATCCTTGCTCTGGCCCCAGAGCTGGCATGCCATTAAGGCCCGTGAGAGCTCCTTCACCTGTGCGACTTCCTGGGAAAATAACCAAGCAAAAGATCTCTCACAATTGAAGTGCATCATTTTTTGAACTTCTCCACGGCATCAGCAATGCGCCTGAATTCCACGAACCATTCTTTCTCAGACCCGCCTTCAAGATGTACTCTACCTTCATCCTCTACTTCTGCTATCGCAGGGTCAATGGGTAGCTCTCCAAGCACAGGTACATCGAAGTCCGCAGCTGCCTTCTCCACACCACCGGTGCCATATATATCTATGTGTTCGTTACAATGGGGGCATTTCATACCACACATATTGTTCACGATGCCTATTACGGGTACCTTGAGCATGTTGGCAAATGTGAGGGATTTCCTTACACTGAGGAGGGCCATATCCTGAGGGGTTGTCACAACGACAGCTCCATCGAGCTTTTCTATCAACTGGACTATGCTCAATGGTTCATCGCCGGTACCTGGAGGTAGGTCAATGATAAGATAGTCCAGTTTTCCCCAAGATACCTCTTCTAAGAATTGTTTGATAGCTCCCATTTTTGCAGGTCCTCTCCATATGATCGGGGAGTCCTTATCCTCAATGAGGAGTGCTATGGACATCACCTTAAGGTTAGCTGTGACATCTATAGGTACTATCCCTGCTTCATCCACGTCGGGTCTTTTGTCCTCGATACCAAACATCTTTGGTATACTTGGTCCGTGGATGTCTGCGTCCAAAAGCCCTACTTTATAGCCGCGGTCTGAAAGGCGTGCAGCAAGATTTGCAGCTACTGTGCTCTTTCCCACGCCTCCTTTTCCACTCATGACCATTATTTTCTTCTTTATGGACCTCATCTGTTTGATGAGCTTTGATTCCTGGGGCCCCTTCAGCAGATCCTGGGGGCTTTGTATCGTTTGTGTCATTGTATTTCATCTCCATGGTAGTGGCGGATGCCTGCCCGGGTGCTCCTGTAAGGACCAAAGGCTACTCTTCATTTGTATTGATATAGCTACCACCAGATATTTCTATGGCCTTACCTGTTGTAAGTGCCAATGCTACTTTTTTCCTAGCACTACGGAGGTCTTCCCAGAAGGCACGCCTTGAGATTCCCATCTGGAAGGCAGCTTCTTCTTGTAACATCCCTTCCCTGTCTACCAGTCTGAGGGCTTCCAGCTCTTCCACAGCAAGAGATATGGTCTCCAGCTCAGTCAATGGTACTCCGTTTGGTTTAAAATAAAGCACTTCTGGTGAGCATTCCACTCTTCTTGGGGCCCTTGGCCTCCCTCTACATTTCATCATTGCATACTGATATAAATTCCACTATTTAAGCTTATCAGTAATGTTTATGTATTTCTGTACAAATGTGCATATTTAGAGGAGGAACAATGTTAGAGCTGCCATTCATAAATACTATGGAAGATAAGGATTGGAGATTGCCTGACAGAATTTCACTTTATGACCTTGTCACTTTTTTATGCATACTGCATTTTTCTGCGTTATTTCGGATAATAGGTCCGACCATCGGAGAAAACGCGCGCGCGTGTGGCGACAAGCCCATGTTTGACCTAAAAAGGTGACCCGCTTTTTTTATCTAGATGTAGCCTGAGTTTATTGTTAATGAGGCATTGATAAGAATTTCGGATAATAGGTCCAACCCTCGGAAAAAACGCGCGCGTGTGGCGGCCAGGCCCATTTTTTACCTCAAAAAGGGACCGCATTTTTTGATCTAGATGTAGCCTGGGTTTATTGTTAATGAATCTTTGATACGAAATTCGGATAATAGGTCCAACCCTTGGGAAAAACGCGCGCGTGTGACGGCAAGTCCTTGTTTGACCTAAAAAGGTGACCGCGTTTTTTGATAAAGGGAGCCTGTGTTCATTGTTAATGGACCGTCGATCAGAATTTGGATAAAATGAGCAAATTAGACAAGCTCGATGGATAATTGGTCGGGGTGAATAGATTTAAACCTAGATGTGTAATATACATATGGAAAAATAAACTGAACTCGCAGGATATCATGATAGGCTATATCGCAGGTGCACTCACTACTATTGCCTTTGCCCCTCAACTTGGCAAAGCTCTTAAAACACGATCGACCAAAGACATTTCTTTAATGATGCTTGTGTGTTCTACGACGGGTATGACACTCTGGCTGGTGCATGGTCTGAACATCAATGACCTTGCGCTCATTATCGCAAATTCGGTCTCAATAACCCTTACATCGTGCTTGTTGCTCTTTAAGATAAAGAACGAGAATCTGTTGTCCCGAAAAAAGACCCTGTGAGAAGCTCCTTTTGTATCAAAAAACCGGACAAATACTGCTAACTTGGTCCGATAGAACATATTATTGGGCAGAATAGCAATATTTGCTACAATCCATTAGTAGATGGTGCAATAAATATTAAAAGGAGCAGAGAGATATGTGTGCCGATCATTATGTGTCAAAAATGTACAAGTGAAGATATTTCTATCCCAGGATTGCCCTCTTTTGAAGAAGCAGCAAAGTTCCATGGACATGTTTGTCCGGGACTTACCATTGGATACATAGCCTCCAAGGCTGCTATCGAAAGGCTTCAAGCGCTCAGGGACGTTGATGAAGAGCTTGTAACCATAGTGGAGAACGATGCATGCGGTGTCGATGCTGTACAAGTGCTCACCGGATGTACCCTTGGTAAAGGAAATCTCATCTTTCAGGACCATGCAAAACAAGTATTCACATTCATCTGCCGCAATTCAAGTAAAGCTGTCAGGGTTGCCCTCAGGGCAAACTTCAATATAGACAATATTGATCCAGAAGTGAACAAACTGCGTCCAAAGGTCATGTCGGGTAAAGCAACAGAGGATGAAACAAAGGAGTTCAGGAAGCGTATGGACAATATCTCCCATACTATGAGGCATACCCCGGTGGAAGAAATGTTCGATGTCAAGCTCATTGATGCGAAGATCCCTGAAAAGGCCAAGATATTCAATTCACTGCAGTGTGCAAAGTGCGGAGAGATGATGGCAGAGTCCCGCACAAGGGTCAATAATGGGGCATTTGTCTGCATCCCATGTTCGGAATCCTATACCCGTGGATGGTGAGTTAAAAAAAAAGGTTGAGTGTATGCTCAACCCTCATCTTTTGATCCTTGAAGCAATAAATAATCCAGATAATGCTAGGACAAATCCAAATCCTGGTGCCTTTGCCACATTTTCCACGGCCGGTGCATCTGCTTTTGGCACTACCGCGGGGGGAACTACCTCATTTGTTGGCTTTGTGACCACGGTATCAGGAACTGTCGCCAGGACCTTTTCTTCTTTTACCACAGGCTTCTCCTGGGGTGTGCTGGAACAATTCTTGCAATCTTCAACTTTTATTGTGCATTTTTTTCTCAGACTGAACTTCAGGTCTTTTGAATCCTCGATGCGAAGAGATATCCCACCATGGAGGTCATAGCTTTGCTTTGCTCTGAGTTCTATGCTCTTCTCATTTGCCATTATGATAGCGCTGTCATCCTTCTTAAATACCTTATTGCCCACGTAGGTAACATTGTCCAAAGCATCTGGTACTGTAAAACCCTTTACCTCAAAGGCTCCATAGGTTTTCCCTGCCTCTAATTTGACGATCTCATCCCTCAGGAACACACACTCGAACACAACAATATCATTATCCGTTCCTTTGAATGTTGAAGCAACATAACAATAGAATACAGGGTTGTCATTATTGTCTTTGTAGAGGTATGTCCTTTTCTGCTTAGAGAGTTCAGGGTCTGTTGAAAGGACCTCGGAATCGAGGACTTCCCCATCCTTCTTCAGCTCAAGCCATACCTTATTTCCTTTAATGTCTATTTGTTGGACTACAAGGGACCAGCCTCCTGGGAGTTTCCATTCCTCACCGGTAGTCATTGTTTTCTTGTCATCGCTTTCTATGAGGATCTTGGCCAGCTCTTCTGGATTGCATCCGGAGGAGGAGTTCTTGTTATCTGAGGACATTACCATGTGCTGTGCACCAAAAAATCCTGCAAGGTAGTAGTTCTCAAGGTCCACTCCATCGACAATGAAATCCTTGGCACCATCAAGACCACCGATCTTGGTCCTTTTTATGACTGGCTTGCTTGCATAATACATCTTCCCTTCGGGTATTGTATCCCCGATCATCATTTTACTTGAAGGGTTCCATGTATTGTGTATGTAGATCACTTCACTGGAGCGGCTTCCACCTATCTGGTACCAGAAACCAGGGAAGGTATTTGCATCCCAGTAGTGACTACCAACGTCAACAGGACCACTGGCGTCGTATATTGTACTTCTTATCTCGTAGGTCACATCTGCTGCCTGGACCGGTATTGACAGGGCCAGTAAGGATAGGGCAATTATCAATATTTTCATGTTTTGTTGCATGGGTTTTTCTCCATTGATCGGAATTGGATCCGTAATATGTAGTCGGTTGGTATAAATTGATATATAATAATACACGTAAAAGATACTATTATAATCGATTTTTGTATTACGCATAGCATACTAGTATTGTATTTAAACATATTCTATATCGTGTATTATTTATTTATTATGTATATAGCGCACAAATTGTGGGCTCGGCATGATCTGTATTCGAATTATAATTAGATTGTTAGTTCAATGACTGGATATGTTTATATGTTGGATTGAGTATATGCGTTAACTATGCGCTTAATAGTAAAGGCATATTATACGCGTATAAAGCAATAAAGTATATGAATGTTAGCTTTATTGCTTATGAAATATTCATTCACAGAGATGTGACCGGGTGCTAAAAAATCAAGAAATATCCGGGAATAGTAGGATACAAAAGAAGAAGGCCTTGTAAGCCTGTGTCTTTTTGACCTACATTCGGTCCATTATGAATACTAAAATTAGAAATAGATCGAATAAATATGATGAATTGAGAATATTTTAATACTTGAAGCCTTTATCATGTTTAATTTTAATATTGGAGCAAACGAACATGCAAACGAACAAACGCTTTACTTTATCGATCCTTCTTATACTTGCATTGCTGACAGTTACTGTGATGTTATCTGGATGTACAGATAAGGGGTCACAGAATGAAGTGCAGATTGAGGCACAGATTATTACGATAACAGATGCCCTCGGCAGGGAAGTGACAGTTCCAAAGTCCCCCGATCGCGTCATCTGTTCAGGTTCCAGCTCACTCAGATACCTTACTTATCTTGAAGCACAAGATAAGATAGTTGCAGTGGACAGCATCGAAGCAAGGAAAACGGGATCCGACGCAAGACCTTACGCAATTGCGAATCCCCAGTTCAAGGGCTATCCGGTCTTTGGAGAGTTTAGGGGTAATGATGACCCTGAGAAGATCCTTTCATTGGACCCAAGACCACAGGTCATCTTCAAAATAGATTCCAAGTCCGGTTATGACCCCGTGGAACTGCAGGCAAAGACGGGCATCCCGGTAGTTGTTGTAAAATACGGGAACCTGGTGACCCAGCGGGAAGATATGTACCAGGCATTGCGCATCATGGGCACGGTCATGGGTAAAGAGGAACGTGCAAAAGATGTCACCACCTTCATTGACAATGCCATTGCGGACCTGGATAAGCGCACGAGGGACGTACCCGCTGAAAAGAAGACCACATGTTATGTTGGTGGCATTGCCAGGGCCGGACCTCACGGATTCCAATCAACTGAGCCAACCTACCCACCATTCCACTTCACCAATGCAAAGAACGTGGCATACGACCCCAAGAACCTTACTGCAGTTGATGTTACCAAAGAGAGCATACTTGGTTGGGACCCTGAGGTCATTTTCGTGGACCTTTCAACAACACAGTCAGAGGACAAATCCAGTGCTCTGTACCAGTTGAAGACAGACCCTGCCTACAGGAAGCTCAAAGCGGTAAAAAGTGGAGAGGTCTATGGTGTCTTGCCATATAATTGGTACAACCAGAACCAGTGCTCAATACTTGTAAATGCATACTTTGCAGGCAAGCTCCTGTATCCTGACAAGTTTGAAGATGTTGACCTTGACGAAAAGGCCATAGAGATCTATACTTTCATGGTAGGGAAAGGGAATAAAGAAACTGGAAGCCACGTTTACAACGTA
The DNA here is from genome assembly GCA_964492225.1 of uncultured Methanosarcinales archaeon. Taxonomy (GTDB): domain Archaea; phylum Halobacteriota; class Methanosarcinia; order Methanosarcinales; family Methanosarcinaceae; genus Methanolobus. The sequence continues at coordinate 16,667 of CAZBJM010000015.1, read as the reverse complement.
ATGAACAAGGCTTTTGCGTTTCCTGCCTTCACAAAGTTGGACGTGAGCTAAAAGCGCATACGGGAGAAGGTAATGAGCACTGAAGAAGGAGACATAGCTGGCAAATATAGGTTACACACTAACAAAAAAAGGACCTATATCATAGGAGGTATCGTACTTTTGTCCATGGTAGGAGTTCTGTCCATATCCATGGGTTCTGTGGACATTCCTCCAATGGACGTAGTGAGGACCTTGATCGGCACCAATGTCTCACCCACGTGGAATAGTATAATATGGAATATCCGGTTACCACAGGTGTTGACCGCCATTGTAGCAGGTGCGGGTCTGGCGGTTTCAGGGGTTGTCATGCAATCCATATTGCGCAACCCCCTGGGGTCACCTTTCACACTGGGCATATCCAATGCCGCAGCATTTGGTGCGGCATTCTCCATCATCATACTGGGTTCAGGTAGCACAAGCAGCCGTGTTGGAGATGCAGTGACCATCAACAATCCCTACCTCACCACGATATCAGCATTCGTGTTCGCAATGCTTGTCACCTTTGTCATCCTGATGTTTGCCAAGGTACGGGGCACCACTCCCCAGGTAATGGTACTTGTGGGAGTTGCCATGAGTTCCCTGTTCACGGCTGGTACCATGTTCCTCCAGTATTTTGCCACAGATGTGCAACTTGCATCCATGGTATTCTGGACCTTTGGTGATACAGCTAGAGCAAGCTGGGATGAACTGATGCTCATTAGTGTCGTGGTGGTGGCCTCCATCCTATATTTCATAACCCAAAGATGGAAATATAATGCTATAGACGCTGGTGATGAGACCGCTAAGGGTCTTGGCGTCAACGTTGAGCGTGTGAGGCTCTGGGGTATGATATGGTCCTCACTTATCAGTGCCATCATCGTATCCTTCCTGGGCGTGATCGGTTTTGTGGGACTGGTCTGCCCCCATATGACACGCCGCATCATCGGCGATGACCACCGCTACCTCATCATCGGAAGCATTGTGATGGGGTCTTTGTTATTGCTTTGTGCTGATACAGCGTCCCGCATCATGATGCAGCCCTATCAGCTCCCGGTAGCAGTCCTTACTTCGTTCTTAGGGGCACCGGCCTTTATCTATCTTATATTGAAAGGGAGAAGAATATGATATTAGATGTCAATGGAGTTGAATTCCAGTATCGCAGCAAAGAGGTTCTCAGGGACATAAAGTTCCATCTTGACAATAATGAGATACTTGCCATACTTGGTCCAAACGGTGTGGGAAAGACCACACTCCTCAAATGCATGAATGCCATCCTCAAGCCAAAGAATGGTACTATTCTAGTGGATGACGAAGATGTGCTCAAGCTGGAGCAGATAGACATTGCAAGGCGGATGGGATACGTCCCACAACGCTGTGAACCTGCAAGGCTGACAGTCTTTGATGCAATATTGCTTGGAAGGATGCCGCACATCAAGTGGAACGTATCCGACGAGGATGTGATGCTGGTGGAGGCCACCATTAAGAAGATGCATCTTGAGGAGATGGCACTCCGATATATCGATGAACTAAGCGGAGGCGAGCTTCAAAAGGTAAGCATAGCAAGGGCACTGACACAAAACCCAAGACTTTTGTTACTGGATGAACCAACAAGTAGCCTAGACCTGAAGAATCAGCTTGAGATACTCAATATCGTAAGGGATGTGGTCAGGAAGGAACCAGTCTCTGCGGTAATGACGATGCACGACCTGAACATGGCATTCAGATATGCTGACAAGTTCCTGTTCCTCAAGAATGGTAGCATCTATGCAGCAGGCAGTATGGGAGATATTACCTCACATGTCATAGAGGAGGTCTACGGAGTACCTGTCACTATACAGAACTACATGGATGTATCAATTGTAATACCTGTATGAAGGACCGAACGTTGGAGGAACTATGCATCGTACGATAGATTGGAACAAAGTGTGGGTTGCGCAGATGGAAGCTCACCATGCATGCAATAAAAGAGAATGTGCATCCATATGGGAAGAAAAGGAAAGTGCACGGGAGTTTTGGGAAGTCTCATTGAGGGACGGTCAGAGAAGGGCTCTGGAAACTATCAAGCACCTTCACCTAACGCCGGATTCAAGGGTCCTTGATATCGGAGCTGGACCGGGTTCACTTGCCATCCCACTTGCAGGGAAAGTGAGGTCAATAACCGCTGTTGAACCCTCCAAGGGCATGACAGAAGTACTTGAGGAGAACATGGCCGAATACAAATGCGACAACATCTCCATTGTAAGAAAGAGGTGGGAAGACATCGATATCGAAGCTGACCTAGAGGGTCGTTATGATGTAGTCATAGCATCTTTTTCCCTGGGAATGCCCGATATCCGCAAGTCCATCGAGGACATGCTGACAGTAGCATCTGGCAACATCTACCTCTACTGGTTTGCCGGGGATACATCATGGGACAGACATTCCAAAGCACTCTGGCCCAGCCTCCATGGGACCGCATACCATGCCTCACCAAAATCTGATGTGCTCTATAATGTGCTATATGATATGGGCATCTACCCACATACCGAGATCTTCAAGCTTGGGCGTACCGATGTTTATTCCTCCCTTAAGGAGGCAGTGGACAAACTTACAGGACAGTTCTCGGTAACTAATGAAGAACAGAGAAAGATACTTGAACAGTACCTGGACGAAAATCTGATAAAAGAGAATGGAAACTACATCTATGATGCCCGTTCTACCAGGGTGAGGATGTGGTGGAGCACCCAGGCAAATTGATACATGGGAATTTATTTGCTTTTGAAGATGTGGATTTGGAATGGGGTGTCACTCCAGACATCCTCCATCCACATGTGTGAGCAAGATCGACCCCACCTTTTTTAATCCACACTAGCTCATTTAAAATTAATATTCTATATTATGGTAGTAATATTCCCCACTTGTCTTTTGCTCTCTGTCGAGCCTTGAGTCTGGTTTATTGACCCTTGGCCGGGACGTATCCTCATCACGCCTGAATGTGATATTCAGATTCTTCAGGAACATGTTCATCCCATTTTGCATACTGGATGGACGATGTGCTTTCCCATAGATGGCTGGCTGACCTTCAAACACTATCAATCGTTCACTGAGCATGTCTATCATGTAGATATCGTGGTCGACCACAAGGGCTGTTTTGCCACTGTTCTCTGCAAACCTTTTTATCACTTTTGTGGTCATCGAGCGCTGCTCAACATCCAGGTGTGCGCTTGGCTCATCGAGGATGTACATATCTGCATCACGGCAAAGGCAAGCTGCAATGGCCACTCTCTGGAGCTCTCCTCCACTAAGGTCAGTAAGATTACGGTCGTAGAGTGGTTCAAGTTGCATGGGCTTGGCAACCTCTGACTGGAAGTAACTGGAATCGAACTTATGTGATATCCCACGCAGGAAATATTGCACGGGCATTGTTATATCTGGCTTGATATACTGGGGTTTGTAGGAGATCTTTACTTTTAGGTCAAGCTTGCCTTCATCAGGATCGATCTCACCTGCCAGTATTTTCACAAATGTGGATTTACCTATACCATTGGGTCCAACGATACCTATGACCTCCCCATACTTCAGGGAACCCGCTTCAGTCTCCAGAGAGAAATTGTTACTATACTTTTTGGAGAAACGGTCGTAGCTTATCAGTGTAGCTATATCCGTTCCTATGGTAGGGGGTCGCAACTCGAACTTGATAGCTTCGGGCCTTATACGTACGTTCTCTTCAGGCAGATAGCCCTTTAGGTATTGGTTTATGCCGATACGCACACCCTTGGGATAGGTAATGACACCATATCCACCGGGCTGTCCATATGCCACATGTACCATATCGGCCAGCATATCAAGGATAGCCAGATCATGCTCGACCACAAGCACTGCTTTTTCCACAGCTATCTCCTGAATGAGCTGTGCAGAATTGATACGCTGATATATGTCAAGATAAGGACTTATCTCATCGAAGAAATAGAAATCTGCATCCCTTGCGGCACAGGCTGCAATGGCCACCCTTTGGAGTTCCCCTCCACTGAGCTCAGTTATGTTCCTGTCAATGACGGGGCCAAGCTCAAGTCTTTCTATTAGCTCACTGAGCACTCCTCGCTCATCTGTGCGGTCAAGTAGCTCACTGGTCTTACCTTTGAAAGCCTTTGGGATCATATCCACATACTGGGGTTTCTGGGAGACCTTCACATTCCCATCTGCCACATCGCTGAAATAATCATAGAGGCTTGTGCCTGCGTAATGCTGGAGCACATTCTCCCAGTTACCGGTGCCCTCGCCAAAGTTTGGCACAAGTGCTCCTGAAAGGATCTGTACGGCCGTACTCTTACCAATACCGTTTGGTCCAAGAATACCCGTGACCCTGCCTTTTTGTGGTACAGGAAGCCCATAAAGGGCAAAGGAGTTGGGGCCATATCTATGTGTGGGCTCTTTCAGCTCTTCAGGCAACCCTATGATCATAATAGCATCAAAGGGGCATCGATTGATGCATATACCGCAACCTACGCAAAGCTCCTCGGATATGATGGGCTTCCCGCCACCTTCCGGGAAAACAATGGCTTCATCTCCTGTCCTTACCCGGGGACAGTACTTTTCGCATTCGTGACTGCAACGCCGTGGCTGGCATCTGTCTTTATTTAATATAGCTATTCGCATAGATATCCCTTGAATTGAAATTGGAATCCTGTTAAAAAAAGAGAGGGTTAGTTCAATAGCATGGTCCACGCCACAAGGCAGAAGTCCACGACCAAGAACTCAACATAGAACCAGTCCTTGAACCCAAATTCCTTTGTATCGATCTTAAAGATGGGAAGGACCAGTCTCAGTGCATAGTATGAAAGCGCAACAATTATAGTGAGCAACGCATACCATCTTAAATTTGTGGCATCACCGAACTGATAATGGGTCAACACACCTGCCAGGATACCGATCACAGATGCAACTGCTGTCTTGATGATCCCCTCGATATGGGCCTTTTTCCTCTCTTCAGGCGTCTTCACCTTGTAAGCCGACCTATCAGCCGGTGCACTGGCACCTGAATGCATCTCCCCCGCACCGGAAGACACGCTCTTGTCAGCTACTGGAAGTGCACTGTCTTGCTTTTTCTTGGATGATTTTGACAATTGACGATCTCCTGGGACTGTTTGGATAACGTGACTATCCTATACAAAGCAAATAGTTATATAAAGATTTGTCCTGTTAAAGTCATCTAACTAGATAAACCCCGTGCTTAGTATATTCTCTATCTTATCAAGGGATGTTGCATTAAAGCCGAGATTTTGAAGATGGGCAGCAAATCTTCCTGGTCTATGGCCAGAAGGGTGATAGACCATGGTAAATTCCGGATCGACTGCCTGTACCATGCCTGTCAACCCCCTCACATCCAGATGGTCACTTATCTGTATCGCAGGATATCGGTAATCACTTCTTCCGGTCATTACATATTTAGACATGTGCGTGGGAAGCTTATCAAGGTCCCAGGGAGGTACCACACAGACAGTATCCTTGCATGCATTCCCAAGCCCGGTTATGTCACCAGCATCTTCCAGCAGGTGCTTTGTCAGTGCAAGGGACCTCTCCTCCATTGCGATCGCACCATTGTAGCCCATGTCCCTAAGCAATTCCACTGCCCTTTGTGCCTTCCCAAATGCATATGCACCAAAGGCCACACTGTCGTTGTCCTGGAAAGTGTTCCTGAAACCTGCGATATCGTCATCGAAATAGCATGTGGTATCTCCAGGGTCCCCATAGTTTGCTTCGGTGATGAGCACATCGCACTTTGGAAGTCGGGAAGCATCCTTCACATCACCAGTCACCAATATCCGTGTACCCACTTCATTTTCCCAATAGAAGGAGGCAGAACCCAGCGTATGGAAATTCGGATAAGCTGTAACTGTGACACCTTTTATTTCAATGGACCCACCTATGTCCACAGTTCGTCCTTTATACTCACGGTCGTGCCGTATCTCAAGGGCACGGGCGGTCTTGGGCGAACATACAGCACGTTCTGAAAGCATGGCAGACATACCATGATGGTCCGAATGCGCATGGGTGATAAGATAAGCGTCAGGCTGGGCATATTTCGCAGCAATCCTGGTAGTGTCAACAGAAAAGGTGATGATCTCTCCCTCACATGACCTGAACTTGAGTGAAAGATGAGGCTTAAAAGTACCATTGCTGTTTTTCTGTCTGAAGACCATTAAGCCAAGATCGATCATTTCCTTCAATATCCACATTCTCCGGATATGGATTGGAATACTAGTATTTACGCCTTTTCAAACAAAGACGTCGCACCAATATGTGGGCTGGGTCCGGACGCTCTGCCATACGCGCGCGTTTTTATTGAGGGCTGGGCTTGCTATCAAAGGGTGTGCAGAAAAGTTGTATGATGGAAAAAGAGAAAAGGTCATAATGTGGCCTCTGACCAGACAAACTCGGAAAGATGCTGTTCGTGAGCTTGTCCAATTCCATTTTTCACGTTCATTCCTATATACTGTCCGCACCGCGGGAAAAACGCGCGCGATTGGCGGCGAGCCGGGGGTTGGATCGCAAAAAGGGCCGTGTTTTTTCATTATAGATCTATCACGCGTTCATTGTTAACTGGTCATCCGATCAGAAATGGAGAAATATGGGCTAATTAGACAATCTCGTTCGTTTGTTCCATATTATATAAAACTGTTTATATATAATGACAGCCATTACTCTTTGTGGAACAGAAGATAATTGAAGTGACAGGTCTTGGGAAAGAATATGGGGATTTCACTGCGGTCGATGACCTCAATTTCTCAATAGCTAAGGGCGAGATCTTCGGGATAGTAGGGCCAAATGGAGCAGGCAAGACAACCACATTGAAAATGCTCAGTGGGCTTGTAAGGCCTGGCAGAGGTAGTATCACAATAAAAGGACTGGACATCAGCAAAGATGCTGTCAAGATAAAATCCTTCCTTGGCTTCCTACCTGAGGAGTCACCACTCTATGAAGGTATGGAAGTTGAAGACTATCTCATGTTCTTTGCAGAATTATATGGTGTGCCCAAAGATGTTGCCAAAAAGAGGATAAACGATCTGCTTTTTGATCTTTCCCTCAACGCAGGAGGCAAGAAGATAGGCGATCTTTCCAAGGGCATGAAGCGTAAGGTCGCTATAGCCCGTTCTTTGATCAATGACCCAGATATCATCATATACGATGAACCAGCATCTGGCCTTGATCCGATGACCTCAAGATACATCACCGATTACGTGTCTGATCTGAAAAAGGCCGGAAAGACCATAATTTTCAGTGCCCATAATCTGTATCAGGTAGAAAGTCTATGCGACAAGATCCTTATCATGAAACATGGCAAAATGATCACTATGGGTACAGCTGCAAGCATACGAGAGGAATTTGGACGTGTGCAGTACAAGCTAGAATTCAGGATAAATGACATTCGTGGCTACGATCTTGCTGAACTTACAAAAAATGATGATCAATACAGTATCCTCACACATGACATCAACATCATCAATAATACGACAAAATGGGTGGCTACCCATGGCGGAGATCTTGTTGGGATGCACACCCTCGTACCATCATTGGAAGATATCTTCCTTGAATTGATGGGAGTGGAGATGTTCGTTGACTAAGACCTGCAGTATTTTCATTAGTGTTGCTGTTGGATAGGTATAACTAACCATGGTCTTTCAAGTATCCGGGCATGAGACCATTAGCTTTGCTTATTGCCAGAAAGATTTTGCTTTGTCCTTTTTTTGCGCCCACTTCAAGAGTATGATCGAGTTGCCCAATAAAACGCGCGCGCATGTGGCGAAGGGTCCGTGTTTGACTAGAAAAGTGCACGCGGTTTTGAAATTTAGAATGATAGTATGAACAGAAATTGATTAAATACGAAACAATTAGACAATCCCTCCCTGTGTATTTATATGAGCAAGTACGATATATAGGAATAGTTGCATATGCAATTATTGCATCGGCAACTAATATAACAGAAATATCATAATGGACAACAAGATAAAGAGGGATATACTGACATCTTTCGTTTGTGCCACGGACAGCCTGAAAACGGGCTGTCATAGATCCATAGGAAGGGAAGCCTTCCTTTTCTCAAGGGAGATACATGATTTCATTGCAAGGGAGCTTGGGCCTTATAACATAGGTAGTGGACAGTTCCCATTCCTCATGCGCCTGCTACACCACGATGGCATCAGCCAGGAAGTTCTGATAAAGGACCTGGACTGTGACAGGGCCACAGGCACCAGAGCTATCGATAAACTTGAAGTGAACGGTTATGTTGTCCGGGAAACAGACCCAAGTGACAGACGTGCATATAAGGTATTCCTGACAGACAAAGCTCGGGAACTGGGGCCTGTGATACGCCAAATGTCCGTGCTTATTAACGACGTAACATTCGCCGGTTTCACAGATGCGGAACGGACACTGTTCATCCGAATGATACGGCAGGCAATAGCTAACATCACCAACGAGAACATACAAAGGAGAATAAGATGAGCAAAGACATGAGTACGGCGGGTATGCAGACACTGGCAGGAGACCCTAAGAAAGCTATCCTTAAACTGGGTTTACCATTAATGGTGGCCATGGTCGTGCAGAACATGTACAACATCGTGGATATGTTCTGGGTGTCTGGCCTTGGCTCTGATGCACTTGCAGCTGTTGGTTTTGTATTTCCTTTCTTCTTTGCATCCATAGCTCTTGCAACAGGACTTGGTATCGGGGGTGGCTCGGCCATATCCCGCAAGCTCGGGGCAAAAGATAAGTCCGGAGCTGATAATGTTGCAGTGCACATGATGTTGGTCATGCTTGTGACATCTATCTTGTTCTCAGTCCCTCTTTTTCTTTTTGCAGAGCCCATCTTTATAGCCATAGGAGCAGGGGATACTGTAGATATGGCTGTATCATATGGGAAAATAATCTTTGCAGGCAATATACTAATATTCTTCCCAAATGTAGCAAATGCTATCCTGCGCAGTGAAGGAGATACAAAGCGTGCTATGAATGCCATGATATTGGGAGCTGTATTGAACATCATACTTGACCCTATAATGATATATACATTGAAGATGGGTGTGGCTGGTGCAGCATGGGCCACCGTCATCTCCTTAGGTGTCACTGCTGCCATGATGGCAAACTGGCTATTCTTACGCAAGGACACCTATATCTCATTTGAGATCCGTAAGTTCAAGTTTGATGCTGGTATAATCAAAGACATACTAGTAGTAGGACTGCCTGCAACCGTTCAACAGGCATCCATGGCTTTGATGATGCTTGTCATGAACCTGATAGTCATAGCTGTGAGCAATACTGATGGAGTAGCTGTCTATACGGTTGGATGGCGTGTTGTGACACTTGCTATTTCACCTTTGATGGGTATATCGACAGCCGTTGTAACCATGAGTGGCTATGCATTCGGAGAAAAGACATACAAAAAACTGGAGACCTCATATGCCTATGCTACAAAGGTCTCCTTTTTAGTAGAAGCGGGCATAGCTGCCATTACATTCATCTTTGCTTCGTGGATAGCATATGTTTTCACAATGTCCGAAGGTTCCGCCCATATATCGGATGACCTGGTAGTGTTCCTGAGGATTATTTGTCTATTCTACCCCATGACAGCCCTTGGTATGCTTTCATCATCCTTGTTCCAGGGCATTGGGAAAGGATTCAATTCCCTTGCTGCCACTATCCTGCGAACTCTTGTTTTTGTACCAGGTTTTGCTGCCATATTCGCCATATATCTCGACCAAGGGCTTACCGGTGTCTGGTGGGGTATTGTGGTAGGCAACATACTTGGTTCATCTGTACTCTATGCGTGGGCAAGGACACATATAAAGGACCTGGTCAAGAAAGAAGCCAAAGCCACTGGAAGAGAGGAACTATCATGAAAGAACTCATAAATCTTTCGACCAATGATGATGAGTTTGGCATCTTTGGATCCGATTGGGAAAGGGTAAAGGAATTCCTCACGCGGCACCAGTTAGATGGGGTCGAACTGTATGTGGACCAGAAGACCACACAACATGACATACCAAAGCATCTGGTCCAAGGTGCCCATCTCCCCTACTGGATGGGAAGGCACCGGGCGTGGATGGATGATTCTGTCTTTTCATCTGCTGCTGAAGCTGATGAGAAGCTATACCTCTATGGTGGCCTTAGCCGGGATGAGATAATTACCAATTTCAGAAAGGCAATGGAGAATGCCCAATCCCTGGATGCAGCGTATGGTGTTTTCCATGTCGCATACGTGGAGCTTGAGCATGTCCTGTCCCAATCTTTCAATTATACGGATAGGGAGGTCATGAAGACCACGGCAGACTTCCTCAATACGGCAGTTTTGTCATATCCGGAGAATGAGCCCCCTATACGCCTGTTGTTCGAGAACCTATGGTGGCCCGGGCTTACCTTCCTTAATCCAGATGACCTGATATATTTCATAGAGATGCTTGATTTTGATAACTGGGGATTCATGCTGGATACAGGTCACCTTATGGCTGCTATCACACATTGCTATACGGAAGATAGAGCTATCGATGCAGTATTGGACGTACTTTCAAAGTATAAGGATGATGTGATCGACCGGATAGAAGGTATACACTTCCATTGTAGCCTTTCAGGAGGATATATACGCAAGCCCAACTCCCAAATTTTGGAGGGCTTTGAGCACATGTCATTTTCCGAGCGTTTGGACACGGTCATGCCATTGGTCGAGAATATAGACCAACACATGCCTTTCACCCATGAAAGGTGTTCTGAGATAGTGGACTACATATCACCGGATCACCTCACACATGAATTCATATTGCATGACCTGCCATCCACGGAGCTGAAGGTGAAGACCCAAAGGAGTGCTTTGAATAAGAGGATATGAACAGTATATTCATGCCGTTCTGACCAGGTGCTTGGAGACTAATTGTTAGATTAACAGCCTGGTTTGACTGTTTTACTCTTCATATCTCTAAGACCAGCATCCATTAATTGATAGCTACTTTATGCCCTTTTTCCATTTCTGTTACCGGTCTCCGGTCAATGTATCACCACACCTGGCGGCAGGCGTCGCGCGCGTAAAAGTGATGGGGACCAGTAGATTGATCAGGTTTTTACGGCAGGGGCTTGTAAATTTGACAGATTCACATTTGCAGGAAATCGCATCCTTTTTTAGATGAAAATGAACGAAAACTAAGAAGGTTATACGAAAAGTTTAAACTGTTGAATATGGGTGACAGGATACTTGTCGATATTGATATCAGTATCGATATACCCCATAAGATATCGCGGTCAAACCCAATGTGGCAGTTTTACCCGACCTTGTATATAATTACTACAGTATAAAATACATGCTGAAAAAATGAGAAAGGAATATATACTAGACAACTGATTATAGGCATAGCTATATCATATAACTATGCAAATGGTGAAAACATGACTGAAACAACATTGGATTTCATAGAGCCTGAAACCTTTGTAAAGGTATTGAAGGTAACTGGGCAGAAATCCTCAAGGAAGAGGATACTTGACATGGGACTTACGCCTGGAACACGAGTAGAAGTTATCCGCAGGGCGCCTCTGGGAGACCCGGTGGAGTTCAAACTCAAAGGATACAACCTCACGTTAAGGAAAAAAGAGGCAGAGACCATTCTGGTCGAGATAGTTGAATGATGGAGCAAAAATGGAAGGTATAACGACAGGTTTAATTTAAAAAAATGGTGACCGCATGAAAGAAAAAATAACAGTGGCCTTGACAGGTAACCCTAACGTAGGCAAGACTTCGCTGTTCAATGCAATAACTGGTGCAAAACAGCATGTTGGGAACTGGCCTGGAGTCACGGTCGAAAGGAAAATGGGGAAGCGTGTCCATAAAGATAATGAAATGGAGATAGTAGATCTTCCTGGAACGTATAGCCTCACAGCTTATTCTCTGGATGAGATCATTGCGCGTGACTTCATAATTGAAGAAAGGCCCGATGTTGTGGTACAGGTCGTAGATGCTACAAATCTTGAAAGGAACCTCTACCTCACGACCCAGTTACTAGAACTTGGCGCAAGGCTGATAATTGCACTCAACATGACAGATCTTGCAATTGCAAAGGGCGATATTATCGACGCTAAAAAGATACAGGAGTTCCTGGGGGTTCCAGTCATATCCACAGTCGCAAGCCGCGGTGAGGGAATAGAGAAGCTCCTTGATGCTGCACTTGTTGAGAGTAAAAAGAAGGTCAAGAGTGACAATATATTCAACTACGACAGCCATATTGAAGATAAAGTGAAGGAACTGGAGCTAATACTCAACAGTGACCCTTATTTTGCACATTATCCATCACGCTGGTTCAGCATTAAACTGCTTGAAGGCGATGAGAACATCATCAAGAAAGCAAAAGAAAGCACCAAGTACCCACAGATCAGTAGCATAACTGACAGGATAGATGCAGATGAGCTGGAATCGAGCATCGCGGACCAGCGTTATAAGACCATTCAGACAATGTTACGGCAAGTGTGCAATATCAACACAACACGCCTTAGTGGATCTGATATGGTAGACCGTGTGGTCACAAACAAATATCTTGGAATACCCATATTCCTGGCACTGATGTGGGCGGCTTTTGAAGTGACCTTCACTTTTGCCACGCCCTTCATGAACATGATAGAGCTCTTCTTTGGCTGGCTTGCCGAAACTGCCGCAAATGCCATAAGTGTGGATTGGTTGGCATCTCTTGTAGGAGATGGTATCATCACTGGTGTAGGTTCAGTGCTGGTCTTCCTTCCAAATATCCTGTTGCTTTTCTTCATGCTCTCAATACTTGAAGACAGTGGCTATATGGCAAGAGCAGCATTCATCATGGACAAGTTCATGAGCAAACTCGGATTGCATGGAAAGTCCTTCATCCCACTTATAATGGGCTTTGGATGTAATGTCCCTGCCATCATGGCTACAAGGACCATAGAAGACCCAAGGAACCGTCTGGTCACAATACTTATAGCTCCCTTCATATCATGCGGTGCAAGACTTCCTGTGTATGCACTACTGGCAGGTACATTCTTTGGAAGGGATGCAGGTACGGTCATTTTTGGACTTTATGCCCTTGGTATACTGGTTGCAGTGCTTAGTGCAAAGCTCATGAGGTCTACTGTCCTGAAAGGAGAGGATACGCCATTTATAATGGAACTTCCGGACTATCGTCTCCCCACCTTGAAGGGATGTATCATTCACATGTGGGAAAGAGGACAAATATATCTCAAAAAGGCAACCGGTGTGATAATGGTCGGTGTTGTAGGTGTATGGATACTTGCATCCATTCCTGCTCCTGGGATCGATGCCACCTTTGGCTCCGAGGAGATATATGGCACAAGTGAATCAATGATAGGAACTATAGGGCATATGCTTGAGCCCTTGGTAGCACCACTTGGTTTTGACTGGAAGATAGCAGTTGCGTTGCTCTTTGGTCTTGTGGCAAAGGAGATAGTAGTAGGCTCTATGGGAGTGCTCTATGGAGTTGGAGAAGATGAACAGAGCCTGTCTGCAATCCTGGCAGCAGGTGCCATGACACCTCTTGCAGGCCTTGGGCTTATGGTATTCACACTTCTGTATGTACCTTGCTTTGCTTGTGTCGCTGTCATCAAAAGGGAGACAGGCTCATGGAAATGGACCCTGTTCCAGTTAGTGTATGGAACATCGCTTGCATGGATATTTGCATTCCTTATATATCAGATAGGAAGCCGAATGGGAGGGGTATGATGAGTAAACATAATGCAGAGATGGTATTTGCATCGATAGTTGGATTGTTGTACATAGCTTTTGGGATGCTACACATTCTGGCAGGAGTTGGAGAGAGCATAGGTATAGATGAGAGCATAGCACCAGTGACCGAACTGTTATTCGTCTCCGGAGATGTCATTGGTGGTATATGTTTTGTGATCATCGGTGCTGTCTTCATTAAAGGAGCTATGGAGCTGATGTCAGGAATAAATGCTGGTGTTGCCTTTGTATATATGGGGATACTGCTGTCGCTTGTGTATATGGTGGTATACCTTTTAACAATGGGAGGTAACTACATAGATTCATTCCTAGTTCCAGATGACTATGAGGATTGGACCCTTATGGATAACATGAGGCCCGGAATATACCTAGGCGTCCTTTCATTGCTCGGAGCCCTTTACTGGAGAAAAAGGTTCTCACTTAACGAGATACTGGTATTTGAGGAGGGTTAATGACCATAGGCTATGGCTTCTTTTTAAGAAAGATAGCTGCAATGCTGGATTCAAAGGAGAATGTCACGACCTCAGGCATTGCAGCTTGCCTGAACCTAGGTCAAGATGAGTTCAAGGAACTCCTTAGCCTAATGCAAAAGAGAGGAGACATCGAGGTCATGCTAGTGGACAAGGGGACATGCGGAGGAAATTGTACTGGATGCAGGAGTTCCTGCACCACTCCCTCCCGTCCTGCACAGAATATAGTATGTTACAGACTTACTGAAAAAGGCAGAGCTGCATGCCACCAGTAAGTCCTTTTTTCATAACATTGCATACGACCCCATCTATGTTGGGATCCTATGTTTGACAGCTATCATTCCTTTAAGGTATTTTCCCATATCCAAAAAATGCGCGGCATTCCAACTAAATGTTCAAGCGCTGTCCACGACTTTCACGCGCGCGTATGATTTCCGCCACATGGTCCAAACTGACAGAACATACCATTAGACCATACTTTTTCCACAGCCTGAAAGATAAGATAAAGAAGGTGAACTTGAATGAAAGCAAAAAAGAGAGGGCAGTTCAACAAGACCAATACTGTCAACTTGGCTTGAATGATGATAAGGATTAAACGTGAACAAGTTCATTAAGAAGCATGCTTGTAGGTATCACAGGAACACCGGGAACAGGAAAGACATCGCTTGCACACCTACTTGGATGCATTACCTCCTATAGGATAATTGATGTCAATGAGCTCATCAGGGAAGAGAAGCTATACTCTGAAGTGGATATTGAACGTGATTGTCTTGTTGCAGATATGGACCTTGTGGAAAAGCGTGTCAGAGAAATTGCGAACATGCCGAACGACCTGGATATCATCATCCTTGACAGTCATTTTGCTCACTACATAGCAGACTGTGCCATCGTGCTCAGAACAAGGCCCGATGTGTTGAAAGAAAGGCTTGAGAAAAGAGATTATTCTCCAGAGAAGATCCAGGAGAACCTTGAAGCTGAAGCCTTGGACATCATATTGTTTGAAGCTGTTGAATGGTGCACAAAGGTGTTTGAGATCGATAGCACATCTAAAGATCCAGACGAAATACTCAAAGAGGTTGTAATTATATTGGATGGGCTCGCTACAGGGAATGATGCTGAACTTATTGAGAGGTATAGGCCCGGCTCCATAGACTGGAGCGAGGACTACTTTGAATGACCTGTCATTATGAAAGCAGGTCAACATTGAGCATGCCATCTGCTCAGGTCTTATTTTACTCGTTTTCCGATAAGTACCTCTGTTGACTTGATCATAGCAAAGACCTCATCCCCGGGCTTCAGGTCCAACCTCTCCACAGCCTCACTGGTGATAATAGACGTAAGGACCGATGGTTCTATTTCCAGGATGATCTTTGATATCAATCCTTCACTTTCCACCTTTGCTACCTTTCCTGGTATCCGGTTACGTGCAGAGATCCTAAGCCCTATGTTTTCCCAAGAGCAGTCGTCCTTCATAGTTTCCTCTATGAACTCTTTATTGTATTCATACTCACGGATCAATTGACGTCCTTCCTCAGTAAGGAAAGTACCTTGGTCCTTCCCACCGCGCACAGTCGTTGCCACATTCTTTCCCAGCCGTGCGTTCATTGTGTTAAGTACGTTCCACGCATGCTTATAAGAAATATCCAGCTTCATACAGGCTTTCCTTAGGGAGCTTTCTTCATCGATTGCTTTGAGCAGAGCCACTTTTCCGGCACCTATGACAGGCTTCCCATCAGATTCAAGCCATACCTTTGTTCGTGTTTCTATGTCTTTCATAATATCACAATCTTACAATTATCATTAAAGGTCTCCTTCATCAAATATAAAAAGCTCGTCGATACTACTTTGCAAGCAACGTGCAACCTTTGAGGCAAGTTTTAACGAAGGATTGTACTTTCCATTCTCCATGAACCCAATTGTCTCCCTGCGAACGCCCACGGCCTTGGCCAGGTCCTCCTGGGTCATACCATAACGAGCCCTGAACTCCTTGATCCTGGTCCTCATCACAAGCTCTGTCATACATCACCCCTTTTAAAAAGATACCATTGGGATCCCTTTGCGGTCAATAGCATCACTAATAGCAGGAATATCAATGTTTGACCTGTTGTAAGTTGTATGAGCTTAAAATCGTCTAGCAAATATAGTGAACAAAGGACACAGATGATAAAGAACCAAGAATATGACAAACCATAAGAACCTATCCTGTCTGTTCTTTCGTCCTTAATAGGACCATCCATGAGACTTCTCTTCCTGATGTATGCAATAAAGACCATTACACCACTCATGCTGAACAGAACTGAAGCATCCTCATGATAAGTATCAGAGAACAGAGCAATTAAAGCTCCAATGAACAGGAGAAAAGCAATAGAATTGATAATATTCAGATATTTTTTCATAGTGGTCACCCTGTTTGTTTCGACACTCAGACATATAGTTAC
>CAZBJM010000014.1:0-37002 GCA_964492225.1 uncultured Methanosarcinales archaeon | reverse complement strand
GTCTTTCGTTAAAAAGACACAACAGTGTTTTTCTTTAGAAAGATGCAACCGCATCTTTCGTTATAGATCCAGCACGCGTTTATTGTTAATTGATCATCTGATCAGAAATGGAGGTAATATGAGCTAATTAGACAATCTCAAGCATATGACCATCGTTAAACGATAGATTTATATTTCAGTATGTCGATGTATAATAAGGCAAAGGTCGATTACATTTATAAGATCACATAATCCCCTCTGATACTCGTCATATGACTTTTGCCATTCTTCGTAATTGTCTTTTTTGTGTCCTCAATATGATTTTATAGTTGCAGACGCCATTAATCCATCATGACCATTATAGCATTGCCCTATGGGAAAGGAAAGCTGGAACTGGATATCCCCGCAGCGAATCTGGATACTGTGATCTTGCCTGCATCTGAGGACACGGGGATTGCAACTGTTGGTGTGAAGGCTGCACTCGAAGCACCCATCAATAGCAAACGCCTTTGTGAGATGGTCCACCCAGGCTCCAAGGTTGCTTTGATCGTGAGCGACACAACCCGCCCAGTGCCTTCTGCAAAGATAATCCCATATGTACTGGATGAGTTACATCGTGGTGGTGTCAGTGATAAAGATATATGCATCGTTTTTGCACTGGGATTGCACAGAACACAGACCGATGAGGAAATGAAAAAGCTTGTGGGGGATGACATATTTAGTAGGATACTTTGCATCCAGCACGATACATCCAATTGCAGACATATAGGAAGGACCAGCCGTGGCACTCCGGTAGAAGTATTTGCCCCTGTACTTGACTCAGATATCAGAGTTGGTATAGGCAATGTGGAATTCCATTACTATGCAGGTTACAGCGGCGGTGCAAAGTGTATCTTGCCTGGGGTCAGCTCACATGATTCAGTGATATCCAACCACAAGATGATGATAGATGAGCGGGCAAGTTCCGGGGTGGTCGATGGCCCCGTAAGACAGGATATGGAAGAAGCCGCTGCGATTGCGGGTCTTGATTTCATTGTGAACGTAGTCATTGACAGCATGAAAGAGATAGTCTTTACTGCAGCAGGAAATTATATCGATGCACACCGTAGATGTGTGGAAGTTGCAGATAAGCTCTTCAAGGTAAATGTAAAACCTGCAGATATTGTCATTGTCTCTTCTGGAGGTTACCCCAAGGACATAAACCTATATCAGGCAACAAAGGCATTGGATAACTCCAAGAGCGCTGCAAAGAAAGGAGGAGCAATATTCCTCATTGCCCAGTGCCAGGACAACATAGGTAACGCTGTCTATGAACGCTGGAACAATGAGGCAAAAGGCCCTGATGACGTCATCCGTAAATTTGATGCGTGTTTTGAGTTTGGAGGACATAAAGCAGCACTGACAGCAAAGATGGCAAAGGATTATGACCTGTACATAGTTTCTGACCTTTCAGATATAGACGCAAAAAAAGCTTTCTTTGCTCCAGTCAAGGACCTCCAGGGAACAATAACACAGATGCTGACAGAGAAACCCCATGCCAGAGTGCATGTGATGCCCTATGGCGGCACAGTGTTACCCATGTGAGCTTTAAAAGAACATGACCGAAATAATGGGCAAGTGCCAACCGGATAAATGATCCGGTGGCATACCTGTAGCAAGGTCTGTAGGATATTCACTTTAGCACTTATCTGAAGCAATACTCGACATGCTCTTTTGGATCAGGTCTTGTTGCTAGGCTCACCACGATGGCCGTGAGGATGGAAAGAGGAGTTGCTATCATGATAGGGTCTATCAGCGTCCATGTCCCGGTGAGCAGGGTATCTACCCCGAAAATGGCCCTGCATATACCAAGTGCTCCAGCTTCGCTTGCATGGACGAAAGTTAGCCAGAACAGACTACTAAAGGTACCTATAATGAGGCTGGCTATTGCTCCCTGACGATTCATACGCTTCCAGAACAAGGCCCCTGCGTACATGGGAAGGAAAGCTGCAGTGCACAGACCAAAGAAGATAGCAGTTGCCCTTGCAATTATACTTAAGGGGAGGATATAGGCAAGGATCACACTGATGATAATGGTCACACCCATGCCCAACCTGGTGAAAAGGATAGTACGTCCCCGGGTCAATCCATCACTTACCCGGTCAGCCTTGCCTTTCATGATACACTCATGATATATGTCATGTCCCACTGCCGTCCCCATGGTATGGAACTGTGAGCTCAGTGTGGACATTGCTGCAGCAAGTAAGGTCAGCATGAAAAAGACAATGAAATAATCAGGCATTGCACTGTTGATGTATTCAGGGATGATGGCATCGATATTACCTCCGGCAGCATCCAGTGCAATCATGCCCCGGGTCTTGAAGAAGTAGACATTGGAAAGTGCTCCGACTATATATGCCACACCCGCCATCATGAAGATGAAAGGACCACCGGAAAGAACTGCCCTTTTAAGGGACCTGGTGCTCTTTACGGTCATGAAACGAACTGCAAGTTGAGGCTGGGCGAGCACACCCACTCCCACACCCAGAATGATAGTGGATACAAGGGTCCACCAGGTAGGTGAGGCAAACTCTGGCATGGAGGTCCATCCAGTATGACCTAATGCTGCCAGCTTAACAGGCACCAGATGGGCCATGTTTGTCAGAGTTTGGTGTGCTTCCACCACTCCACCCAGTTTAACATAGGTAAGCACGAACAAGAAGGACATACCTATGAACATAAGTGCACCTTGCAAAGCATCAGTGTACATAACAGCAATGAGCCCACCGGTAATGACATAAGCTGCAACTATAAGAGCAAGGATGATGACTGCACTGTTATAGCTTATATCCAATGCGGTCTCCATGAAACGTGCTCCCCCTATGAGCACACTGCCAGCGTAGAGCGGCATGAATATGACAATAAGGAGGCCTGAGAAGCCCTGGATGAAACGGGATTTGAACCTCCTTCCGATGAGTTCTGGAAATGTGACAGCACCAAGATTGGCACCAAGTTGCCTTGTCTTTGAACCAAACACAACAAAGGCTATGAATATACCCACAAAGATGTTCATGAACACAAGCCAGAGCAGACCCATGCCAAAAGTACCTGCATAGCCACCAAAACCAACAATGGACGAAGTACTTATGAAAGCTGCACCATAGGACAATGCCAGCACCAAAGGATTGACCTTTCTGCCAGCCAACATGTAATCATCAGTGCTTTTAGTTTGCTTATGCCCAAGCCAACCGAAATAGACCATCACGGCCATATAGATGAAAAGGACGATACCAAGGACATGTGTGCTTATTGCCATCAGCACCCCTCCTCGGTCTCCGGGTCATTCCAGTGCACAATACCATAGATCATGCATCCTATTACACTAAGGACACATAACAAATATGCGATCCATATCTGTGGATCATCGATGCCAAACATTTCATATCTCCTTAAAGGTGGAATGCTACCTGTTAGCACAGAACATACATTAAGCTTTCCGTAATGTGCACTGATAAAACTCTGACATGGACCTTAAAATAGGGTAAGATCCAGCACAACAAGCATGCCTGAAGGAAAAATAACATGTAGCTAGTAAAATTTTTAATAGATGAGAGATAGGTCGATGAGAGATATAAAAAAGCGACAAAAACCCATCAAAATGACATCCCTGTCCAATATATCATGGACAGGGACATCCTTGAGGCCATCGGAACAATGGCAATTCTAAGAGATACTTTTTGCAACCCGCTTAAGATTGCTTTCTGAAGCACATGAACCAGTCAAGACAATATTTGTCTGCTTCCTTTGACTCAACCCTTTCCTTTGCTGCACCGCATGAGCCTGGTGGTGGAATTATGACATCATCGCCTGGCTGCCAGTTTGCTGGTGTTGCAATTCCCTCAGCATCGGACTTCTGCATGGCCTGGAGCAACCTCTTTACTTCATTCATATTCCTTCCGTTTGAAAGTGGGTAGTAGAGTATTGCCCTTATCTTTGCTTTTGGATCAATGAAGAACACTGCCCTTACAGCCTGAGTGTCTGATGCACCTGGCTGAAGCATACCGTATTTCTTTGCAACGGTCATCTTGAGGTCCTCTATCACAGGGAAGGTTACCTCAACGTTCTTCATACCCTTATACTCGATCTTTTCCTTGATGGTGCGCAGCCATGCAATGTGTGCGTAGATACTGTCAATGGACAGACCTATAAGCTCACAGTTCATCGCCTTGAACTCATGCTGCATTGTTGCAAAGGTCATGAATTCGGTAGTACATACCGGTGTGAAGTCTGCTGGGTGACTGAATAGGATTACCCATTTGCCCTTGTAGTCCTTAGGGAAGTTTATTTCTCCGGCTGTGGTCTTTGCTGTAAATGCTGGTGCTTCGTCGCCAATAAGTGGCATTGATACTATTTCGTCCATATTAACTCTCCATACATGCTTTGCAGAACCCATAGAAGTTTGTATCCGTGGACTCCACTTTGAATCCTTCTATATCGCCCGCTATTTTAAGCGAGTAATCTGTCAGTTCTTCTGATTCGTGATCAGATATCTTTCCACATCCTATGCAGATGATGTGATGGTGTGGTACAAGATTTGCTTCGAACCTGGAAACTCCCTTGACGTTCACCTCTTTGATCAGGCCTTTCTCAGCCAGGAACCTCAGATTGCTATATACCGTAGCTTTACTTATCCTGGTCAGTTTAGTTCTGACACCCTCGTACACATCATCCACAGTAGGATGACCATGGAAATCCTTTAAAAAATGCAGGATCCCCACCCTTTGATTTGTGTATTTGATGCCTTCTATGTCCGTTTCTGATCCATCCTTCATTTGTCACATCTGTCTTTAGCAAATACTAATTAAGATGTAATTCTAAATAGTATTTATTCTTATTTAAGTCTTGTTATGAATAAAGCCTGAACAAATGGTATACAGATGGAGCCCGCTCATTTGCTAGAATTGTTTAGAAATGGTTTTATCTGATGCAGTCCTCATATCCTTAAATTACAGATAATGGTGAAAACATTGGATAAGAAATGCTGGATATGTGGCAGAGAAGAATACATACCTTTCAAATGTCGTTTTTGTGGAAAGCTATTCTGCTCGGCCCACAGGCTTCCTGAACAACATGCATGCAGCGGTCTTGAGGATTTGAAATATAATGCCAGCGGCCGTCGCACTGGACAATGGGATGCTGATGATGCAATGAAAGATGCCTTTAAAAATACTGCAAAGAGTACAGCCCGAGGGGTCAGAAGCAGTATAGGTAGAATAATATGGTCAAGTCCTTCCCTCACAATAGTTTTCCTTTGCTTTGCCTCCTTCTTCCTGCAAGAAGTACTGAGCATTTTTGGAAACCTAGGATATTGGTACATATCGGCCCTGATGCTCTCACCTGCAAAGTTAATGGCACAGCCTTGGACACTGATAACACACATGTTCCTTCACAAAAACTTCTCTCATCTGTTCTTCAACATGCTAGCTCTGTTCTTCTTTGGACCTGAACTTGAGCGCAGGGTGGGAAAGGCCACATTCATGAAGATATACATGGTGGCTGGCATTGTGGCAGGTCTTGGACACTCGATGATCTCGAACGCATCCGTTGTTGGGGCCAGTGGTGCCATCATGGGCATATTTGCGACACTTGCAATAATTGCACCGGACATCCGAGTATTCGTATATTTCATACCAATGAGGATAATATATGCACTGGTGCTCTTTGCCCTGGCAGACTTCATGATGATGGGATCCAACGATATGGTAGCACATGCCGCTCACCTCACAGGTGCACTGATAGGAGTATATATGGGCTACAGGCTCAAAAAGAAACACAGGCATACGGGCTGGCAGGATAGTTATAGATATTGAGGGACCTGTATGTCTGAAAGGGATGGGACCCGGCTGAGGTGTCTTTTTCCACGACCTGAGGAGCACGAAGAGATACCCATACAGTTCATTGATATACAGCAGAAACTTGTTGGATGGTCTCCAAAACTTAAGCGCTCTGTATACGTGGACGATTTCAGTGAGACCGAAGGGCTTAAAAGAGTAAGGGATGTAACCCTCTTGCGCGTCTATAACTGGTTACTTGATGGTGAGAGCCTGATAGAGCTATCTGAAATGGAGCGTAACCATTTCGAACATATAATGGATATGTTTATAAAGCATGGTGGGGAGATACGCTACACTCGAAAGAAGGATGGCGATAGATATATAAATTGCTTTAGGTTGGAAGCTATCCCGGCCCCTTTGAAGGACATAAGAGAAAAGTCATTGTCAGATATCCTCTAAACCAACGTCAAATGTCATGATACGCAGTAAAGATATGAAAAATGATACACCAGTAATACTTATATCCGATTAGGTTTAAATGCTATCTAAATATATATGTGCTGAATTATACTGATGAACACGCCCAAAATAGCATTGTTTTGCATCTATTGACCTATAAAAATAATGTAGTGATATTTATGGCCAACGTTAAAACTGGACTGAACTCTATTGTGAAGTACCTTAGTACCAAAAAGGAAACAGGAAGACGTAGTATAGGACTTCTTGTAGACGGCCCCAATGTGCTGAGAAAAGAGTTCAATGTTGATCTGGAAGAGATAAGAGATGTACTGAAGGAATATGGCAATGTCAAGATCGGCCGGGTGTTCCTTAATCAATATGCATCTGACAAACTTGTGGAAGCCATTGAAAACAACGGATTTGAACCTATAATCTGCTCAAGTGATGTGGACGTAAGGCTTGCTGTAGAAGGAATGGAACTTGTATTCAATCCAAACATAGACACTTTGGCATTGGTCACCCGTGATGCCGATTTCAAACCCCTGCTGAACAAAGCCAATGAACATGGTAAAGAGACCATTATATTCGGCGTTGAACCAGGATTTTCAACGGCCCTGCGTAATTCTGCCGACTATACCATCGTCCTCGATAAGAACCGTATGAGCTATGAAGATAGTATCTTTGAGGAAATGGAAGATGTGCACATTACAGAAGAGGGAAAAATAGCTGTGTCCCGTAAAGAAAAAAGTAGCGTAGTGGACTTTTAGAGCCCACTGATATCCTTTATCATTTCTCTGAGCCTCTTTTGAGAAATACCTTTCTTTGCCTCAGTGCAATTCTTTATCTTTTCAAGCAAAGTGCAAAGGTGTTCTTTTTCAAGGTCATATCCCATACTCTTGGTGATACCCTTCAAGGCCTTCATGCCCGTGTGCTTCCCGACTATCAGATGCCTTGCACCACCAACCATCTCTGGGTCAAAGAGCTCATAGGTCCTTGGTTCCTCGAGGATAGCACAGACGTGGATGCCAGACTCATGTGAGAATGCATGGTCCCCTACAATGGACTTGGTTATTGATGGCCTTATCCCGGAATATTCACTGACCATTCCAGACAGTTTCATAAGTCTTGTAGTATCATACCTTTCAATGCCATATTGGACGCGCAGGGCAACAAGCACTTCCTCCAGTGAAGCATTGCCTGCCCGCTCCCCAAGGGCATTCACTGTGACATGCAATTGCTTTGCACCAGCCTCGGCTGCTGCCAGGGTGTTTGCCGTAGCCATACCAAGGTCATCATGACAGTGGATACAAATAGGAGTCTTCACAACTTTCCGTATCTCATCCACGAGGTAGTAAGTAGTACGTGGAGAAAGGATACCAATTGTATCAGCTATGCTGACATAGTCCACCTTATACTCCTCAGCTGCAAGGAAAGCCTTCTTCAGTACCTCTATATCAGTCCTTGAGCCGTCCTCGGCAGCAAACCTTACCCCAACGCCATGGTCCTTTGCACACTGCACAGCCTCCATCGCACTGGCGAACATCTCATCATAGGTCTTATGGTACTTATATTTGAGATGCAGGTCTGACATTGCTATGAAGATACTGATGAAATCAACGTCACAATCAATAGCTGTCTCAACATCGCTCACCACAGAACGTGACAGACAGCATGTTCTGGAATTTAGACCCATGCCCGCAATTTCCTTTACAATGGCCTTTTCCTCAGGGGAGACCACTGGGAAACCTGCTTCGATTATGTCCACTCCGACTGCATCAAGCTCCTGTGCAAGGGCTATCTTCTCATCCCTTGTAAAGACAACCCCTGGCGTCTGTTCTCCGTCACGTAGTGTGACATCACAGATCTCAATGTCAAGAGGCTTAAGGTCAAGATAACTTACAAGTTTGTTCCTGGAATATGCTTCTTTTTGTGACATGCTCTTGTTTCCTCTGGAATACAGAAATCCCTATAACGTATTTAAGTTTTAGGATGTAAAACTATTTTGTATAACTACATAATGAAGTATTAACTATATAGCAACACTGCTAAATAGGTTATGCAAGTTTGCTCTGTACTTTATTATAAAAACAATTTACCGAACTATGGACAAACCTTGCAGGATACTTTGCCTTTGTTAGAGTGACGATATCATGTGCCTTAATACCAAAGGAGTGCTGCCCATCTATGACTATAACAGCTTCTTTTTCAGGTATTGTCACCTCGACACGAGTAATGCTTGTGCCAGGCACCACCCATGGTCTTGAAGAAAGTTTAAAGGGTGCAAGGGGCACTATCAGGAAAGCATCGACCCGAGGATCAACGATGGGACCCCCAGCGCTCATGGCATATGCTGTAGAACCCGTCGGGGTAGCAATGACCACTCCATCCGCCCTTATCTCTTCGATAAGTGACTCATCTACAGAGACCCTGAAAGTAAGGATCTTTGCAGGTCTTGCCGTGATAAATACTGCTTCGTTTGTGGCAGGAGGGAGAGGAGTACCATTGAAGAGCACATCCAGACGACTGCGCTCGGTATATGTAAAGCCAGAGAGAACCTTATCTATAGCAGCTATGGCCCCATCGGGTTGCACATCTACAAGGAATCCCAGAGTACCCATGTTTATCCCTAGTACAGGAAGCGGGTCTTCCATCTGAGAGATATTGCGCAACACCGTCCCATCCCCTCCGATAGATATGATGAACTCAGCACCAACCTCTCTCATCTTTGAAACTGGAGTGGCTATATCGCTCCTGCCAAGATGGTCTGCCGTTCCTGGGGATATCACTATGTCTACCTTATCATTGAAAGCATCCAAGAGCCGGCCTGCCATATCCAGGGCATCCTTGTTGTCATACCGTGATACAATACCCATCTTTTTAACCTTCATATGAACTCCCTGCTAAAAGCTTTAAAAACTCCTTATGCATATGTCCATTAGATGCGACCATGTACACTTTCTGGTTCACCAGACTGTCCCCGAGCTTCAATGGAGCACCATACCCATCAGTGATCGTGGCGCCAGCTTCCTCTATGATAAGTTTGCCAGCAGCAACATCCGTCAGGCGAAGTGAGCCACGCATATCTACAAGAGCATCGAACTTACCTGCCGCCACATAACAAAGTTCAAGTGCCACACTTCCCATTGTCCTGATCCTCCGTACATTTTTGCATAGCATCTGTGCCTCCTTTTCGTGGGAAGCCGAGCCATATACGCTCACACAGAACTCGCGTAGCTGTTGTTTATCCGAGATCCGTATCCCTTCATCATTAAGGAATGCTCCACAACCCCGATGAGCATAGAAGATATCCCCAGTGGCCAGGTTATTCACATATCCAAAACAAACCTCATCTTCATTGGTATAGCGAAACGCCAACGATAGACTATAAAATGGTATACCGGTACATGCATTATAGGTCCCGTCGATGGGATCTATGATCACTGTGAATTCAGGAGAGCTACCAATGTTCCTTTCACCGCATTCCTCACTAATGACCCTCAATGAGATACCTTCTGCAATGAGTACATCAAGTATGGCCTGCTCTGCTACATCATCGATGTATTTTGTGGGAGTGCCATCGGCACCTATGTACAAAGTGTCACTGGCACATGGAGTTCCCACAAGGCACCTTATCCTATCCTGCACTGCATCAGCTATCCTGTTGCTAAGTTGCAGGAATCGATCTGAAAATACCATAGAAGGAATGGGTATCAAAGACCCATTGCCTTGTTTGTTTTTGATATAGATTTTGCACCGTCCTTCTCAAGCTTTGTCATGGCGCGGATAGCGTCAATATTGTCTGGTATCACAATGGACTCCTGATGGATGGCCTGGAAGAAGAAAACCTCTCCGTCATGTACTGTGATAGAATCGTTCCATACACAATTCTCCCACATATCACCACGTGGGCGACCAATATCCCTGCCATATTCCATGATCTCTGCTGTGGAGTTGATACCCTGTGCCAGCAACCTTACACGGGACTGTTTCTTGAAGATGCCCCTTATATCATCAGCACTGCATTCTTTCTTAAGCTCGATGTTCACTGTGTGGACATGCATGAGTGTTGTGGGGAGCTTTACT
This sequence comes from uncultured Methanosarcinales archaeon, assembly GCA_964492225.1. Classification (GTDB taxonomy): domain Archaea; phylum Halobacteriota; class Methanosarcinia; order Methanosarcinales; family Methanosarcinaceae; genus Methanolobus. The sequence goes on along the minus strand of CAZBJM010000014.1, from coordinate 26,668 downwards.
GCCGTTGACAGGATATTGATATGAGGCATGATGGACTTGACATCCGGACCATGGTGTGATGGAAGCTTGATAGGGTCGGGTACAATAGCATTGATGGGACCTTTCTTTACATCCACTGGATCTGCTGCCCTTCTCATGAGAGTGACCCTCACCTTATCTATACCATACTGTTTGTCCAAAGGATAGAGCACTCTGCACAGACCTGTTGTATTACAGGATACCACCCTTACAAAGTCTTTGCCATACGCTTCATTGTAATTTGCTACAGCATTGAAGGAAACACCGGCAAGCTCATGGTCCTCGCCGCCTTGCCATATGGCCTTGACACCTGCTTTTTCATAGAGGGCTTTGTTCTCTTCCCCAACCCCACCTGGAGTACAGTCGACAACGATATCTGCACTGGAGACCATGTCCTCGATGCTGCCTGCAACCGGTATTCCGGCTTTTTTCATAGCATCTGCCTTATCTGCGAGAGTATAGACCTTAAAGCCTTTCTCATGCGCAAGTACGGTCTCGAAATTGGGTCTTGTCTTGGAGATACCTACGATCTCCATATCATCCTGCATGGTCACTGCATCTGCAACTCTTTTGCCTATAGTGCCATAACCATTGATAGCAACTTTTACTTTTGACATCTCTTGTCCCTCTGTTAATATGACATAACGATGTTTACGAATTCTAGCAAAACATTTAAGCCCGTAATTCATCGAATACGAACAAAGTAATATATTATATTCTAAGTATTATAGTTTCCCCTTTTGAAAAATCCATCCCTTTGATGATACCGGTCAAGGCTGCCCGTTCACCGAACAGATTGTACATTTCGATATTATCCCCTTCAACTGACATTCGCACAACCGATTCCATAAATATGCTACGTTCTCCCTTATCCAGGAGCACTACATTCATTTCACACATTGTATTTCCTCCCTCACTTAATTGTCATTCCTCGACAAGCCTGGCACATGGATATGCCTTCATTCCAATAACATTGCCACTGAGCTGCCCAGCGGAGCACCGATATCCGCACCTACTGGATCACACTTTACCTTTAGAAGATATGCTATTGGCCTGTAATTCTCTTCTGACATGGTCTCATAGTTTGCCATGCCCTTGCTTATGATAAGAGATGCATCTTCCAGTGCTTCCTTAAGCTCCGCTGGAGCTTCGTCCATGCAAACACCAATGGCATTCGAACCTGTGGTAAGCACACGGTCCACCTTATCATTTAGTTTGTACCTTGATACATCATCCATGGTGACATCGTTCAATATCGGAGCACCTCGCACAACCAGTGTGACCTTACCCCCCATCTTCCGGATCTGCTCAAAGACCAAGGTATCGATGAGTATCTCTCCACAGTTATCTGCAAGATAGACCACATTGCTTAACCTGTCAAGCATCCTCCCGGTATCATCGATATCGAGACCCCTCTCAAAGTGCTTGGTGAAGGTCTCATCAAATACATCGATCGGCACTTCCAGCCCCATGACCCCATAGTCAAAATAATTACCAATAACTGCAGCAAGCACCGCGCGCTTGAAGGTCTCTGCATCATCGGTGTCACCATTGAACACATGGGACCGTATGACCGGAAGGAACCTCTCTGCCGTGATATTGCTTAGTTCCTTCTTTTCCCTATAAGGATCATTATCTCTTAGTATTGCGTAGGCCTTCCTGTGCATCTGCGTGGAAAGAACTGCAGCTGGCATTCCTGGAGCATAGATACTGCTCAGTACCTCTATTCCCCCCTGTATTACCTTATGGGTCAATTCTTCATCTGCCGAAGATAGTTCAGCTTCCATGTGTAGCCTGGATAACAAACAGTATGTGCATCGTGGATGTACTTTCATTGGTCCTTCTCCGCTCACTTATGCACTGTAATCTAATGAACTGGTATATGTAGTTTACATTTTACAACCTAGCAATATATCACGAGGGATGTAAATGTACACAGGTGAGTAGCAGACCCTGTGATAGAAGACCATTCGTCTCTGTGCCTTATTTTTACTCCGATGGCGCATGTGCTATTTGTAGGTCCATGTGTTGCTTCGCGCGCTCTGACCAGTATCCGGGATAATATATTGAAACCGTGCCCTGTACCATATTACTCTTTCGAAGCCGCATGTGCATATTTGTTAAAACGGCCGTGTAGCTTGCGCGCGCTCTGACCAGCATCCGGGATTATATATTGAAACCGGACCCTGTGCCATATTACTCTTTCGAAGTCGCATGTGCATATTTGTTAGAACGACCGTATAGCTTGCGTGCGCGTTCTGACCGCGGCCCTGTGTGCTATTCTGTGAAGGGAAGATATTCTCGTCACTTAAGGTTCGTTGACCCTAGGTTTAGCACCCTTCTTGAACATACTCTGCCATGGAACCTTATTCACTATCAAGGCTATGACAAAACCAAGTACGATAAGCACGATACGTTCAACAAGGATAGTGCCTGGGTCAAAGAGCAGTACTGCACTTGCCAGTGCATTGATGGTCACAAAGACCATTTGTGTGCCGTAGTCCTCTGCAAACATATAGATATAACCAAAAAGCAAAACAGCCAGGGGCTGATACTGTGGAGGGATGACATATATGAACAGCACTACAAAGATGACCATGCCAATGATAGTACCTATCATACGGACCTTGAAGCGAGCCCATGTATCCATGATGGCGGGCTGGGTCAGGGAAAAGACCGTAAGTCCTATCCACATTGCTTTGTTCACATCAAGCATGGAACCAAGGAACATGGCAAGGCTCACACCTATACTGAGCTTGACAGCAAAAATAAAGCGCTCAGAGCCCATATCGATATCTCTGAGGATGGACTGCACTGTTGCTTTTGGGGACGGTTTCTTTCTGTGTGAAAGATAATACACAACAATGACAAGACTGCCACAAATTGCAATGGAAGCCATACGCGCCCAGAAGACCTCACTTGATACCGAGGTGCCCTGAATGAACAAATAACACAACATAAAAGGCAGATATGATTTTGCCTCCATGCGTTCAGTGCTGAGGTATACCATTATGAAAATAAAGATACAGTTGAGCAAAAACCCGGTCAATGTGTCAACATGGAGTATGGAAGATGCCAATACAATGAGGAAGAACAATCCAAGTATCACAAAAGGAGCTTGGCGCATACTGATACCAATGTCGATCTTGAGGAACATCAAAAGAGCCGTAATGAGCGTGATGCCCACCAGGATGTTCTCACTGCCAAACTTGTCACTATAAAGGGATATCATCAGCACGACGATGATAAGGAGCACGAATTTAGAGATAAGGTCAGCCTTTGATATTCTTTTCATGTGACCACTTAATTCAATAAGTACAACATATATTTAATGGGCCTAACCGGATTCGAACCGGTGACCGCTCGGTTATGAGCCGAGCGCTCTAACCTGGCTAAGCTACAGGCCCGTTAAGAAGATATAGATATAGAGCGCCGCAAACAGGGCTCGAACCTGTGACATTCTGGTTAACAGCCAGACACTCTACCATCTGAGTTATTGCGGCTTTCATGGCGCCAACGCGCGAACCCTCTTAATGTACTTATTGTTTTTAAAGCTTTTGATTGGCGGAGGTTTTTTCATGTTTTCGGTCTTTATTACTCCATACTCAGAGGTTGTCTGATCAGAATTTCGCTTTATATGCTTATCGCTTTTTTTAAGCATACTCCATTTTCACGTTCATTCCTAAAAATGTCCGACCCTCGGGAAAAACGCGCGCGACTGGCGGCGAGCCGGAGGTTGGACTGCAAAAAGGTGCCGCGTTTTTTGTTATAGCTATCACGCGTTTATTGTTAACTGATAAGAAATGGAGGAAATATGAGCTAATTAGACAAACTCCCTAAAGTAGCCCTTGGTAACCTGAAGAACAATAGTTTGTTCAACAGTCACACACAGGGGTACTATCTTGCCTGCAATGCGGCTATCATTATATCACAGATGAGGATACCCGCCGCAGAATGACGATTATCATTATGATTGTAATTATTATAATGATAATCATATATCATGGTGTGTATAGGTTCCAGTGGAAATAGGGGGGTGTAAGGTTGAGTTTGCTTTTCTTTACCAGGTAACCATGGTTACAGGGACCTGAATTTAAAAGAGTGAAAGTATTGACCTGAATAACTATGACCATGGATCATCGATAAGCGGGAAATGAGTATGGCAAGAAGGACAAACACCGTCGTTACCATTATAATATCTTTCCACACCAGACATGCTACGCCTTATGAGCATACCATTGCAGCCAGGGCAGAAGCTATCCTCTTTACCACTATCGGAATGATTGCCTATGTACACGAAATGCAAGCCTTCCTCCCTAGCTATATCATAGGCCCTCATCAAGGTCTGTACAGGTGTAGGTGACAGGTCTGAAAGCTTGTAATTTGGAAAGGAGCGCGTCAGATGTACAGGTGTATCCGCCCCAAGATACTGATATATCCACCTATATAGACTTCGAAGCTCACCAGCATCGTCATTATACCCTGCCATAAGAAGGTTGACCACCTCCAGGTGCATGCCAAGCCTCTTGGCCAGCTTTGCCGACTCCAGGACAGGTTCTAGTCGGGCACCTGCTATCTTCCTATAGAAATCATTATTGAAGGCCTTGATATCTATCCTGATAGCATCCAGATAAGGAGATATCTTCTCCAGTGCCTCTTTGCTAATGTAACCGTTGCTAACATAAACTGTTGCAAGTCCAGCTTCCTTTGCAAGTCTTGCACAATCATATGTGTATTCATACCAGATGACAGGCTCATTATATGTCCAGGCAATAGACCTTGCACCAGAGTGCACTGCCCTTGATACTGCAAGCTCGGGGCTTATTTCAATGATGCGGGCCTTGTCTATCCCTACCTGGGATATGGTCCAGTTCTGACAATGCTTGCATCTGAAATTGCATCCAATACTACCAATCGAATAGACAGAGGAACCGGGATAGAAATGATAGAGTGGCTTTTTTTCTATAGGGTCAAGCGCCTCACTGGAAACAACATTATAATTGAGCGTATAAAGTATACCTTGCCTGTTCTCCCTTACCTTACAAAACCCCCTCTCACCTGAAGCGATCCTGCAATCATGGGGGCACAGACGACACCATACCCTGTCATCGTCCAGTTTATCATAGAACATTGCCTCTTTTATCATCCAAGTCCCACCACACTTAGCTCAAATAGCATCAAAACCAACTTCAAATGTACTTTTTCGAACATTGGCCCTTATATCAGCACCCGGGGCACCCCGAAGTATAAGTGTGACTGAATTGGAATTTTTGGATAATGAATATTCCCCTGATAAAAGCCCAGCGTCCTTGAGCTCCTTTTCAAAGAACTCGAACCAAGCAGAAGGATATGAGGTATACACTATCAGCGTCATATCGGAAAACACAAGGTCATCCCTTAGAAGTGGAAGGCTGGACGTACATCGGGCCCTCACCTCCTCCACCATATTGCTACTGATGGCCTTTGATGGGCCACCTATTTGCATTGCATGGAGATACATAGTGATATTACCATTATTGTGGGTCCTTCTGATACTGATAGGAGGAGACTGTCTCATAAGCGCCCGTTCACCCTGGACAAGTATCAGGGCTCCCCCCTCCAGGATATATGACTGGTCCACATAATAATTATTTCCTGAACTGAAGGACAAAGTTCCCAGAGAATCTATATCGCTAACAAGTCCACTGACCGGATTACTTGTGAGCCTCATACCGAAGGCACCCGGAGCAGTACCAAGCACACCACTAGAGCCGCCGGGGCCTATAATTGGAATACTTCCCCCACCGACCCGTACAGGGCTACTGAAGACCATTGCGTTTGCCGGGTCATTGGTCATTGCCACCGTTGCAAGGAGGTTCATATTGGACCTCAGCAAAGACATATCATAGTACACATCGGCCATATGTGCCTGTTCCGCTCCGGTCTTCCATTCGGGGACATATTGCACCTGGATGACCGTAAGCAAAGCTACTGCCAAGCCAAACATCAGCACTGCAGAAACAACGGCTGAGACCGCATCTTCTGAATCCTTGAGTGCCCTTATCGACATATATCACACCTTCCCACTGCTATAGAGCTTTTTTACATCATCTGATGAAAGGGCCCTGCCATAGAGCCTAATATCATCGAGCTCTCCTTTGAAGTATAGTTTATTGTTCGATGTACCAAAAGAAATAATATCAGGTTTGAAAAAGATGACTTTAGAAAGTACTCTTTCTTCAGGCTTCTCGGGATTGTCGACATAAAGGGTCATGGTTTCACTGGAATAGAATACAGCAACAACGTGATGCCATTTTCCATCATTGACCTTACTCCCAGTGAGAGACTCAATAGCTTTGTTTTTTGCTACCTGCTCGACATTTCCTTTGTTGTCAATATAGATAGCATATTCAGCATCCATTGCTTTAATTGGTTGCATGATAAAAACGGACTGTCTGGATGTTGATTCGGTCCTCAACCATAGACTAACACTGAATGGGTAGCTGGTAATGGTCGTATCATCGATGCGTACATAATCGTCCATTCCATCAAACCGGAGGGCATTACCTATTACCCCCTCTATACGCATAGGTTTACCATATATCATACCATCCCTATTTATCATGTAGTCATAAGCTACAGCACCATCCTTTTCATCGAGGCCCCACCATGCTAACTCATTTAGACCTAATTGGGGTGGTTCAAAGGGTCCGGGAGGAGTTGGGGGGGTCACATTAGCACTTGGAAGGAGATGGGTACCAGACTGAAGTGTTCCACTACGTATCACAAGACCAGAGTCAGTATCAAGGATAGTAAGGGATACTTCGCTGTACTCATTGATATCTTCATTCCAGAGGCTGGATGTATTGATCCTGATAAGCTCCCCAAGTTGCCAGACATTGCCTCCCTTGAGGGTCTGCAGGCTCTTTGGCGATATCTCCCTTGCGCTCCCGTTCACATGGAGCAAGATACGGGTCGTGGAAATATCGATGGTCTGGCCACCAGCATGTCGAAGATAGACCGTATCTGAAGCCGCATCCATCCAACCCTGGATATCCGCGTGCACCATTGCGTGGGAATCGGCGTAAGAGAACACGACCAATGCCACGAACGAAAAAGCGATAACCGCGATGGCTATCAGTAAGACTTCACCGATGACCTCTGAAACAGCATTATCATCTTCCAGGAACCTGATATTGTTAGCTTTCATCATACCCTCATATAAGTACAGTAAATACCAGATAGGCAATGGACATCATGGTCAGAGAGTGTTTGATCCCCGTCCGGACCTTTCCGCTTCCCATCTTTCCTGCAACGATGCCAGAGCAGAAACCCTGTATCATTGCTGCATGGAAGAATATCAGAGTATAGGTATCGATATCAAAATCAACGACCAATGGCATACCTGTTGGAACATTTTCACCAGGTGTGGGTATAGCAGGAAGGAAGAAGGCTGCTAGTATGTAAACTATGAAAAGGAAGACTAAAAAAGCAATATAGATGATGAAAACATACACGAACATCTCTGCATTGCGCTCTTTTTTGAGGTGCTTTTGTACATCGGCATCATAGGCAGCTATAGAAAGAATGCTTTTGATATCGCCTGTGGTCTCATTGGCCTTGATGATCAACATGATGATACGTTGTGTCATCTCTGTCCTGATACGATATTCGAACTTCTTCAGTGCATCGTCAAGCTTTGTACCCCAAGACAGATCATTTACAAGCCTGTTAACTTCAGCATGTAAAACGCCGATCTTCAGTTTCATGCTCATTTCAATGGCATCGACCAACAATATCCCAGCCTCATTGATACCGGCAAGCTCGTTCAGGAATATTGGGATCTGCGACTCTATCTGTTTTACCCTATACTCACGGATCTCATTGAATATGACATAAGGGACAAACAATATCAGCAGAGCAATGAAAATATGGTCAGAGATAGATGATATAACGGATAGACCAATTTTGGGGAAAAACAAAGATTGTAAGGAAAAACTGATGTCCTTCATGATCCAGGCAAGATATACCAATGCAGCTGGCAGGCTCAGCATGAAAACATAGGAAGGACTGTCCTTTAGATAATTCAAAGGATGAGTAAGCGCGTGTTTCAGCATTAGTATTTTCTTGCGTTGTTGCATCTTTTGTCTTAGCTCATCCTCATTGTCAGGTCCGGGCCTTATCCTGACATGTGAGAATGTAGCAAGTTTCTTTTCCATAGTATAACTGGTTGGCTGACTGCTTCCCTCCCCTGTCATAGAGCCTAGAAATAACAGGAAAAGAACAGTGCTAAAAGGTATCAGAATATAGATGATCATGTTCAGTACCATCAATGAACTTGTACTGATAAGTCCCAACACTACAAGGATGGTGATAAGGAATAGAGGACCAGCCACAAATGCAGAAATATATATTTCAGCCATTACCCCGAGTGTCTCAAAGAATAATTTCTGTTCTTTGGAAGCAGTAAGACGATACTGGTCATTCTTGGCCTTAAGATAAGCTGTGATATCCCCACCACTGGCAACAATTGAGACCAGTCCTTCAAGGAAGTCACGGAAATTTTGAGATGGAGTCCTCTGACTTGCTTTTTCAAGTGCGGTCAGAAGGTCTGTTCCATAGTAATCCATATCCTTTACAATGTACCCTATCTCCTCTGCAGCTGTACCATAGATGGAATAGTTCTCGGTTATGGAACGCATTATGTCCAGTAGATTAAGCCCCCCACCTTTGCTCAAAGCATACAGATAGGCAGTGGTGTGCATAAGGGATTGATTGATGAGCAAACCTCTTAGATTGGCCTGGACCTCTGGAATGGATATGAAGACATAATATGTAAGAGAAAAGGCTACTACAAGGAATGTGACACTGAGAAGTAGGGAGAATAGAAGGGGAAAATTAGCACTGATGGCTTCAGGTACGACCCATGGACCAATATTATATAGTGCAATACTTTTGAAGAAATAAAGTCCAAGGAACATGCCTGCAAATGAGCTTAAAAGACCAAAGAGCAGGGAAACAAAACATGCCTGGGAAATATATTGCTCAACGAGCATCCCCATTGCCGCTTTGCGCAACATGGTGCGGGTATCCTGGAACTGGTCTATGTGCTTACGTACAAAATCCCCAAACAACAGATGTGCGGCGGAGTCGATGGCATTGAGTATGATGTTCACAGTTCACCTTCACATATGTTCTGCTAGTTTGCTCTTAAGAGTACCATCCTCGATGGACTGCACTACCATATCCGGATTTGCTGCATATGCCTCTACTACGATGGATGTAGTGATGTAGTCCCGCATATCATTATCCCTCATGTAGGTCAGAATGCGCTCACGTATCTGAAGTTCCGAGGTTAGTTTCTCTCTGTCCCATCCCCTTGCCTGCATTACCTTGTTCAAAGTAAAGGAGTCACCATTGCACTTGAAAGAATCTGTGATTGGGTCCCAGCGATACAATTCATTGATACGCAGATACCCTGTCTTGGTATCGATACCTGTAAGCTCTACAATACTTTGTGTCCTACGCACACGCTTATCCTTGACAAAGGTCTGTACCTGTATGCTCAATATATCCAGTGACTGCAACATCACATGGGGAACATTCAGGGGAGGGCTGTCCAGACGATTGACAACGGTCTGTACATCTCCTGCGTGCATGGTGGAATAGGTTGCATGCCCTGTGGATATAGCCTGGAACAAAGTAAGGGCCTCTTCCCCACGGATCTCACCAACAAGAATATACTCCGGACGTTGCCTTAATGCCGACCGCAACAGATCATACATCGTGACCTCACCGGTGTTGCTTGTGCTGAGTGATTTTCTTGTAACACCGGCTATCCAGTTCTCATGGTGCAAGGTCAATTCACGGGTGTCTTCAATTGAAACCACCTTGGAAAGTGGAGGGATGAAGAGGGACACGGCATTGAGCATGGAGGTCTTACCAGATGCGGTACCACCTGCAAATATGGCACAATTACCATTTTCAATGGCGAGCCAGAAGTATGCCATCATCTCAAGACTGCATGTGTTGTAGTTGATAAGGTCAATGGCTGTTATGGGGTCTCTCCTGAACTTGCGTATCGTAAATGAACTTCCCCTTGTGGTCACCTCCTTTCCCAAGGTTGCCTGAAGTCTAGAACCGTCCGGCAATGTTGCATCTACCATGGGTTCACTCACAGAGATGTGCTTTCCACTCCTCTGGCATAGTCGTATTACCAGGGAGTTCAGCTCTTCCTCAAAGAAAAAGATGTTTGTCTTGATGTTACGATATTTATTATGATAAAGAAAAAGTGGTACTTCCACACCATCACAGGATATATCCTCTATATGTGGGTCGAGCATTAGTGAGTGGATCCTATCACTGCCAAGGAAGTTGCGTTTGAGATAATAGAGGATCCGGTGCATGGAAGCAGGAGAGAGGTCTGCATGATATCGGCTGAACAGTGAGAGCGTTTGTTCTGTGAGGATGGAATCCCGGTCCTTTCTGGCATTCATGCCCCCCAGGCTCAATATATCACGCAGGTCATCATAGACCCTCTCAAGCACATCCCTTTCATAAAGGGTCATGGCCGGCTCTATAACATGATAATGGTATATGTTGTTCCTTTCAAGGATACAGATAAATGAGTATGGTTTATTCACCCAGTACCTTTCAACCTCACGGAATCCTTCTGGCACCTCTGCCTCCACCAAGGGACCATGCAACTGCAGGTCGTAATCCGGGAGCTCTTTTTTTGCACGCATGATATCTGATATCCTCTCTTTGATACGTGCTCTGAATGATGACGGTCCTGAGCTTACATGTACCTCGGTGTCGCCTTCTTTCTGTAAGGAGAGTGGTTTTGCGATGTGTCCAGTGTAGTCTGGGTCTGGGTTCATTGTATTATATAACGCTATTATTATATAATAATGCTTTGTTTTAAATGGGATATTTCCGGAGGTTGGCTAATTAGCTCATATTTCCTCCATTTATGATCAGATGAATAGTTAACAATAAACGTGCGCTAGACCTATAACGAAAGATGCGTTTGCATCTCTCTACCGAAAACGCTGTTGCGTCTTCTAACGAAAGACGCGGCGCCTTTTTACAGTCAAACCCCCGGCTCCCCGCCAATCGCGCGCGTTTTTCCCGAGGGGCGGACAGTATATAGGAGTGAACGTGAAAAATGGCTAAAAAAAAGCGATAAAAATATAAAGCGAAATTCTGATTAGACAAACTCTTCCGACAAGTTTGTCAAATTGCGCATTCTATTCCGAATTCAAATTAGACGAAACATACAATAAACATAGGCTACCCAGATCAAAAAAACGCGGCCTGTTTTGAGGTAAAACACGGGCTTTCCGCATCCGCGCGCGTTTTTATTGAGGGCTTATTATCAGAATGAACGCTGAAAAATGCAATATGCCTAAAAAAGCGACAAGACCATAATGTGGCTTTCTTTCCGCACGTCCCTTCATTCTTGAATTGGGCGTGCGGTCACTGGTTTTCAAAACTGTCAATGGAAGAGCGGTCATCCCAACTGGTTAAGTTTACCAAAGTGCTTTTCATACCTCTCCTGCATTGTGGTCCATGATGGGAGGTCAGTCTGACAACCTATGCTCTGCACTGCAAATGAGGCTACAGTGGCACCTATCTTTCCACAGATGTCAAGTGGATAGTTACGGGTGTATGCCACGAGAAAACCTGCACGATAAGCATCGCCCGCACCGGTGGGATCTAGGGTCCTGACAGGGACGATGGGGATATCGATCTTTTTCCCGGCATGATGGATCACACTGCCACTGGCATCGTATGTGACGACCACTATATCTATCAACTCCAAGATGTCCTCAAAGGACCTGCCTGTCATCTCACACACACGTTTTATCTCATGACGGTTTGTAAAAAGGATGTTTGTGTTTTCCAGGATGCTCTCAAGTTGTTCACCTGAGTAGATTACAAGGTCCTGGCCTGGATCAAAGGATACGAAGTTTGCTTTTTTTGCCACCTTGGCATTGAATACAGGGTCAGAGGTCGCAAGGTGCACAAAGTCCAATTCTGGAGCCTCTAGTTCCTTAAGGTGGACCGATGCACCCCAATCGAAATATGTACTCTGACGATGCTCCCGGTCCGTGAAAACAAAAGCCCTTGTGCACTTCTCATTTGGGAAGCGATAGAGTAGGGAAAGATCAACGCCGTGACCTTTGAATTCAGCTTCATAGCCACTGGATGCAAGGTCACCCCCAACTGCTGCCACAAGCTGGGCCATGCCACCAAGCCTTGCGATACCTATGGCAACATTGGCTGCACCTCCGCCAAAATACTCATGGTACTCGATTATAGGCTGGGAACTATCATGCACAGCGATGCCTTCCACATCAAAGAGCGTGTCAATGGCTGCATGCCCAACAACTGTAATGACCCTGTCCATAAAGTCACCCTTGCTCAAACTCTTCCACATCGACCACGTCCAGTGGCACATCCCTTAGAGCTCTTCCAATGACAGACTTAGCTATCCTGGCCGCATGCTCCGGACTTTCAGCATCGAATACCTTCATATCCAGCACAAGACCTACGATCGCAGTATTGGCTGCGACGAATACACTGCTGAAGGGCTCATTGCATGATGGGCAGAAGGTGGAACCCACATCAACCTCCACGTAATCAAGTTTAGGATTGAGACGTTTCCCAGCTTCTGAAATAGCAACACCAATGGCATCATCGCCTGACCTTACATCCCTTACCAACCAGGCAGCTTCAAGCGTAACATGAAAATTTGTCATAATTCCTCTCCGATAACCCTTTCTTCTTCAATACATTCTTCAGTTCTATTATAGTCCTACTTTTCAAATGGTGAACAACACGTCATCATCCACATCGAACAGGCCCAGCCGTGCCCCGGCATCGAGCCAGGCATGCCCATAGCTGAAACAAACCAGTGCATTCACAAAGTCTTCAATTTTCATGAAGTGCAAGCCATCACTATAGTAAGAGGCAGCCATTGTATGATAATCATTGGCTACGACATACATGTGCGATCTCTTGATGGGAGCTATCCTGGCCTTCTCAAGCGCAACCCTCAATAAGCCCTCATATCTTTTAACCTTTTCATTCAATTCAGCAACCATACTCTACCCGGCATGAACTCTAAGATATTTATTTGCTGCCACCAAATATCCGTGTGAACAATTTTCCTCCTTCTTTCCTTGGAGGACGGGATGGTTGTCTCTTGGGAGGAGGATTTGGATCTTGCTCATGTTCCGGTGTAGCCTCTACTTTTTCAGGCATGGTCCTATGGACAACTGGAGCCACAGGGGTATGGGTCACCGATGAGGCAACCACGGGAGTGCGTGTCACCGGAGTCGGATCTGCCATTATGGGTGTCGTTGATGTAGACCTTGCCGATACAGGTGTTTCTGATGCCACTGTTCCAGGGTCCACGGAGATATCCACATTTTCAGATCGGACTGGCTCCGTCTGGCGCACCCTCACTGGTACTTTGACAGGGACATCCGGGGTCTGTGCGGGTCCTGTTGCCTTTGCCGCTTTGAGCACATTCACCGACTCCCCACCGTGTTTTGACTTCCTTACACGGATATCCACAAGTATGGGTCTTTCGATATCATTGCTCACGAGCATGGCAACACCGGGTGGGAGTCTCATAAGCTCGTCCTCCACATAGGAGCTTACACCTTCAAGCCCTTTGCTGATGGCTTTCAGGTCATTGGGATTTGTGACCTTCATTATTATCTGGGTGCCACACTGGGAGAGCACGTTCTTATCAACCCTTGCGGGACGCTGGGATATTACCATCATGCCAAGTCCAAACTTCCTACCTTCGGAGGCTATGGTACGCAGGATGTCAGTACTTACTGTTTTGCTGAAGCCTTTTTCAGGTGCGTAGTTGTGAGCTTCCTCCACAATTAACATTCCCGGAGGTATGCGGTCCATTTTCCTTGCTTCGAACATGGCCGAACATACCTGGGAAACTATCATGCTCTGCATATCTGGTGTAACTCCCTTGAAATCAAGTATAGCAGCCTTACCCTTTCGAACAAGTGCCTCAATAGGAGTGGGATTTGGAGAGAGTATGGCGGTCTCATTGATATTTTCCAGCATGCTGATAACGTTCCACCTGGCCTTGCTCTTATCATTGCTTACAGAGATGATGATGTCATCCAGTGTGTAGGTATCCATCTCAGCCCGCAGTTTCTGGATTGCCTCATAAAGTATTCCAACATGCGTCGTATTGAAGTTATCAGGAAAGATAGAAGTGAGGTCCTTTACTGTAAGGTTCATGCCATTGAGCCGGAAAAGTTCATCGGCATTTGGGTTTATGGCCCTGTTCGCAGGCGTGTAGACCGTGACCTTATCTGCATATGACTTAGGGGAGATACCGAATTTTTTAAAGGCCTCGGCATCCTCGGGCGCTTCGGTCTTTAGGGATGCATATTCACTATGTGGATCAATAATGAGAAGAGGAATGTCACGATCAAGCAATTCTTCCAGCAGGACTGCCGCTGTGTATGATTTACCGCTCCCGGTCTTGGCAAGGATGCTACAGTGCTTCTGCACAAGACTATTTACGCTCAACTGCACCTTGATACCTGTACCATCCAGCAGGCCTATGTTCATATCTTTACCGGAAAGTCCCAGGACTGTGCGTACCAGGTTCTCATCGGCCATATAGATCAGGTCACCCGGACTGAATGGGATCACAGGCGCCCGGAGCATACCTTCCCCATCCCGTGAGCCGATGACCGTAGCCTCGGCCACTATGCGGTCATCGCTCCTATCCTTGCGCTGCCCGCTCTTTGCTTCCTCCAGTGTGAACGAATCACTTGAACGTGTGATAGACAAGACCTGGGCAAGTACCCAACCATCCGTTTCATGCCAGACCTTGATGTATGCACCCTGATGCACAGACGTACTGTCTGAAACCAGTAATTTAAAATGCAGGGTCCCTGTCTCTCCAAAAATAACGCCTACTGAACCTCGAACCATTATCATCCCTCTTAATACTGGCTTTATTATATGTTCCACTCTTATTATTATATTTTCCCTGCCCAGCAATCATATTCTCTCTGCATCACCCGTGCATTCAATGATCTATGACCTCTTTGAGATCGGCGGGAGCGCATGCGAATTTAATAAGTGCATCGGCTTCTACAAAATGCAAAGATGCAGGTATGACAAGTATATGCAAAGGACCACCAAGATCAAGGTCTTTGAGAACATGAGCATGGTCTGCCCTGACCAGAGGTTCTGGAGACCCAGCCCTTGCTATCCCAACCGCAAGACCATCCATTACACCCTCCTTCCGTTTGTCCTCTATCGACAGCAAGAGCTCAAGCGCCTTACCAACCGTCATATAACCCTTTTCCCGATCGATGTCCAGGAACAAAAGCGTGTGCAGGCCATTTTGCTTGTTGAGCTTTATTGTGTCATAGGGGGTCTCTGAAATGACGGTCACCCCTCTGCTACTGGTGTATGGATGGGGTACAGTTGATGCTTTTCCGAAGCGGTAGTTCTGCAGACCAGAGAGACCACAAATGGCCGATGTGATGGACGCGCCGTGGATGAGCCGGGTCATGATGCCCTTTTCCTGTGCCCTGAGCCTCAGGTCCACATGTGTGGTAGAGACCATGGTGTCCCCCCCTGTAAGGAATACGATATTACTGTCCTTTGCCTGATCAAGCCACGCTGGGTGCTGCTCCACATCCTCCCTGGATAATACATGGACTGGCTTATTGTAGAGTTTTTCCAATCCTTTTACACAGGTACCCATAAGCATGGATGTATAGAACTCAGCAAAGACCACATCTGCCTCATGTATGGCTTCGATCCCCTTTAAAGAGATATCTTTTTCATCGAAAAGACCCAATCCTATGAAAGTAAGCATGCCCTGCATTATGCCTCTTTATATGTTAAAGCTTTTGAATTGCCCGTGGTTAGAGAATTGAACGAAATGTTTTTATAGAACCACATACAGTTAGTTTCATCTATTATAGAGTACAATAACGATGAATCTATAATATACAGATCATAAATAGCGATCATAATTTCACATATGGAGGTTTGGAACCATGGCAGCACAATATGGCGGTCAACCCGTTATCATTATCGATCCAAGTAAAGAGCGCACCACCGGAAAGGATGCATTATCTGCAAATATTGCAGCAGCGAAGGCTGTTGCCAGCATAGTCAAGTCGACATTAGGTCCAAGAGGTATGGACAAGATGCTTGTGAACGTGATAGGTGACATCACCCTCACCAATGACGGTGCAACCATACTCAAGGAAATGGATATCGAGCACCCAACAGCAAAGATGATAGTAGAGGTGGCCAGCACTCAGGAGAAGATTGCCGGCGATGGAACTACCAGCGCTGTTGTCTTGGCCGGCGCATTGCTTTCCAGAGCACAGGAACTGGTACTTCAAGGCGTCCATCCCACCATTATCGTCAAAGGCTACAGTCTGGCAGCGGACAAGGCCCTGGAGATATTGCAGAACTATGCTATAAAGGTAAGCAGGGATGATAGGGATATGCTAAAGAGGATAGCATTGACCTCCATCACTGGCAAGGCAGCCGAGATCGCCTACGACCATCTCGCAGGGATATGTGTGGATGCCGTCTTTGCAATACAGGAAAATGGAAAGGTCAATATCGACGATAATATTGTCATAACGAAAGAAACCGGAAGCTCCATCCTCGATACAGAGCTCATCGATGGCATAACTATCAGGCAGTCTGCCCTCCATCCGGAGATGCCACTTCGCATAGAGAATGCAAAGATAGCACTGATAGACACAGAACTATCATTTGGGAAGACCACTACCAAATCAAAGATCCATGTGGACAGTGCTGCACAACTTCTTGAGTTCCAGGAACGGGAGAGAGCTGATTTCAGGAGCACCATCCAAAAGATAATAGATACAGGCGCCAATGTAGTGATATGTTCAAAGGGTATAGATGATTATGCCATCCACTACTTCATGGAAGCAGGGGTCTATGCCACAAGACGTGTAAGGGATGAGGATATGCTCATTCTGACACGCTCCACCGGTGCATCTCTTGTGAGAAAGATACACGAGATAAGTTCTGAGGACCTAGGATACGCAGAATTGGTAGAACAAGAGAAGCTCAGCGAAGAGAGGACCTTCATCAAGGGCTTCAGCAAAGCAAAGACCATGACCATCCTTATCCGCGGCGGCGCAGAGCACGTCACCGATAATATAGAAAGGGACTTTGATGATGCTTTGCGTGTTGTCAAGTGTGTGTTCGAGGACGGTACCATTGTGCCAGGTGGTGGTGCATCTGAGATAGAGATAGCTCAGCAGTTGCGCGCATATGCATCGACCATCCATGGGCGTGAACAAATGGCTGTGAATGCCTTTGCAACGGCCATCGAGGATATACCAAAGGCAATTGCAGAGAACTGTGGTTTTGATCCCATCGACACTCTTATAAAATTGCGTGCCGGACAAAGCAATGGAAAGCACATGGGCATAAATGTCAAAACAGGTGACGTTTCTGATATGTATGAACTTGGTGTGGTCGACCCCCTCAGGGTGAAGACCCAGGCCATCAAGTCAGCCACAGAGGTCGCAAATATGGTCTTACGCGTAGATGACATGTTCAGGGCCAGAGAAAAGGATATGATGGATGTTGCTCCTGAGCATAACATCCACAATTATGACATAGCAGGAATGAGGTAAGGGATATACCTCATTCATATTTTTATTCAACATAGCGCTTCTTCTTAAATTATCCAGGTCCATTTATTCCTATAGATACAAGGCTGGTCTTACAATATGGTCAGTCAAAACGCACGCAAGCACACCCAAGCCATTCATCGAATTGGGATAGGAAATGGATGCATTGTTACGATCTTTTAAAGAACGAATCAATAAGATGTTAACTATGGAACTTGGTCCCCATACCAGAAGATTGTCCAATTGGCTCATATTTCATCGATCCTGATCAAACAAACCTTCTAAATTTCAAAACTGCGGGCACTTTTGTATATTCTAACTTGGACCCTTCGCCACACGCGCGCGTTTTTTTGGGCAGCTCGAACATACTATTGAAGTGGGCGCACAAAAAATAGATATCCTGAGAAAGAGAAAGGCATAAGTAAAGTTCTGATTGGACGATCTCACCAGGAACTTTGACCCATCTCAAAACCTATTTATACAAAGTATTTCATACGATAAGTTGTGTTACAAATAATATTGATTGTAACATTTGCTGCAATATACTTGCTACTTAAAAGCAAAATATCTCTAGTGTTGCACGCAGACCGCATACGGGTGCTTCATTGCACCCGCATCCTCCATCCTCTTATATTCTATACTTCCTCGAGAGGAACATAAATGCTGCCAGTATCGGCACGATCGAAGTACTTGGGTCATGCCCCAACTTCTTATTATCCTGTATATCTTGCTGAACTTGTGCACCCGGCAAAGGACCTGTGACATCATTCGTACCAGAACCCACTACCTCATCTGCGCTTATAGGTTTTCCTATGGCAGTGATGGAAAATGGTGAGAAGCCTGGAGTTGATGACATGAAAAGGACCGATACACCGTCATCACCTGTTTTTGAGGTCTCCAGTATATCCCATCTGCCTGAGTTAAATCTGTTCAAACGGATAGAACCTTCAGCAACATCGTTCTTCTCCATCCATTCCCGCGAAACCTTAAAATTGACCTGCATATCCCTCATATTTTGCCCACTGGCATAACCAGCCTTACCGACCCAGATATTCATATTCCTGTACACAAGCCCAGGTGGTTTGCTATCCACAAATGAAGAGATATCATTGAGCACCTCTATTGTAACAGGAATGTTCCCGGCATTCTTCAGAGAGAAAAATTCGATGCCATCAACAGGATTTTCAGGGTCCCGGAATCGATAGTTAATAGAAGAGTCGGAAAGGACAAGGGCCGTCTCTGTCGCCTTGAGGTATATATTAGCAGTGTCTTCTCCGCTTTCAGCGCCTCCCCCTCCCCCGCCACCACCTGCAGGGGGATTCGAAACAGGAGTGTTCCCAATGGGTTCTGACATGTTCTCAGGGGGTCTACCTATGAAAAAACCTCCATCGACCACCGATACCGGTACAGTCTGACCTTGTGAGTCACTCAGAATGACATTTGTAAGATAGAGGGGGCAATAGGCAGTCTTATCCAAGGCCGTGCATTCCATCACCAGGAAGCTACCTGGAGTGGTGATAGGATTTCCACCAAAGGCCACCGCATAGCTATTTGTAACTGAGCCAACAGCATTGTCAATTGTACCCACATTGAAGAGATGCATGACGTCGCTTCTATCATAAAGGTCACCCTTCCTTACACGGTCGATCCTTATGAGTTCATTGGAGTAGTAGATATCTGCCTGGGCACCCACTATTGCATTGTCCGGGTCGATATTTACCACAATCTCAAAACTGGAATTGGGGTCTATGTCCAAAGTGGATGGATATATTGACACTTTTGTCATTGCACATGCTGGTAACACAAACAAAAGATTTACAAAAATAACTGATAGGATAAGGATACACTGTTTGAATTGAATGCTATGAAACTGTCCATTGTCTTTTTTTACCATTGTTACACCTGAAAATGCGACCTACTATTAAAGACATATATAATTAATAATATATTAAACGTGTCGCTTATGAACATGAGAGGATATTATAATATTATGGAGAACCTTTTGTTATAGGCACAAAAGTAAATGACCTTGGAGCAAGCACATATGACCACAGGATACAACTACAAAACATCATACATTGAAAAACCGGCACATTCCTTTCCACTGGATGATATGCTGAATAAGTACTCTGTAGAAATAGAGCACGCAAACAGGGTTGCAGAAAGCTGCGTTCTATTATTTGATAAGCTTGTGCCTGTGCATAACCTTGATCCAGAACTGTGCACAGCCATGAGGATAGCAGCACTTGTCCATGATATAGGATATAGTACAAATGCCAGTGGACATCATAAAGAAGGAAGGGACATATTGCTGGAAAACTCTCCAGATGAGCTTCCTTTTCCTCTGTGTATGATGCTTCCATGGACCACATTCCTTCATAGAAAGAACATTGATAGGTCAAAACTGGAAAAACTAAAGCAACAAATAGCTTTTATGCGCATGCCCCTAAAAATGCAACATGATACCTTGGTATTGGCAGCCATCCTGCGGATAGCCGATGGTTTGGACTACAGTCGGATGGATAGTAGTATTCATGATATAGACATAAAGGAAGACAGCATCATTATAACAGTGCAGGGACCCTGTGCGCATGATGACGCCAGCAGAGCCTATAAAAAAAGTGACCTATGGCATATATTATTTAGAACGGAATTGATGATCGACACTTTGTGATCCACTGTCGTATTATCATTGAAATAACATATTTTTTGTGTACCACCGCAATGTTTGCCAACAATTCGAAGATATAGGTCCTCCAGATAGCAGAGATCTGTGGATAGAACATCCTTTCCGCACATCCTCATCATACGTAATATTTCCATTCATCATGCCCTAAAATTCAGCACCCGTTCGATGATGGCTTCATTCAAGCGTGCTTTCTTTTTTTCTTATATTCAGGCACATGTAAGTATTACCTCGCCAGGCGTGCTTTTTCAGATGGAACAATGTGGGGCCTTGTGCACGCGCGCGAAAAATCTGGCATGCCCGTTGATCATTTAGCTGTGAAGCTGTGCATTTTTTGAATATTGCATGACTTAAAGATCTGCTTGTAAATTGAAAATAGATACTTATCATAAACACCTGCAGAAAGTGAGAACGATGAAAATGCTAGATCATCCTGTTCATGCCGTAACCTTATAATACCCATCCTTCAAAGAAGAGATACTATGTCCATGCTAACAAGAGAAAACCTGAATGAACGGATAGATAATGAAGCACCACTTATCGGGAACATGGTCAATAAAGAGACACAGTTGCAACCGAATAGTGCAGAGTTGACGCTCATGAGGATCGAAGCACTTAAAGAGGCGGGTGCGGTGGACTTTGATAATTCACAGAGGCACATCCCAGAAGGAGAGGACATTGCATTCGATCCAGAAGGATGGGCTTTCCTTGAGCCTGGAACATACAGGGTGATATTCAATGAGATAGTAAATATTCCCCTGGACCTTGCCGCAATTGCAAGGCCAAGATCGAGTCTGCTAAGATGTGGTGTGACAATTGAGTCTGCCGTGTGGGATTCTGGATACAAGGGCAGGAGTGAATCACTCCTCATTGTATACAACCCCCATGGATTTAGAGTAAAGAAGGATGCACGTCTCCTGCAACTTGTGTTCTTTGCATTGGAAAAGGAAGTTGGGCAGGGATACAAAGGCAGGTATCAGCATGAGAACCTGTGATATCTAATAAAAATAAGAAGGAAACAAAACATCATCTATAAGCGTTGAGAGGAACTATGAGCGAAATAGGTAAAGCTGTAAGAATGGAAAGGATATTCAACCGAAATACACAACGTACCATAATAATCCCACTGGACCATGGAGTAGGTGCCGGCCCAATAAAAGGTATAATAGACCTGCCAGATACTGTCAATAAGGTTGCAGATGGTGGTGCGAACGCAGTACTTGGACATATGGGACTTCCAAAGCATGGTCACAGAGGATATGGAAGAGATGTAGGACTCATCATCCATCTTTCTGCTTCCACTTCCCTGGGACCCGATCAGAACCACAAGGTACTTGTGACAGAGGTAGAAGAAGCTATAAAAATAGGTGCAGATGCTGTGTCCGTACACATAAACGTTGGTGCTGATGACGAAGCAGAGATGCTCCATGACCTTGGGACAGTGGCCCGTAAATGTGATGAGTGGGGGATGCCTCTGCTTGCAATGATGTACCCTCGGGGGGCAAAGGTCACCTCTGAACACAATGTGGAATATGTCAAGCACGCTGCGAGATTGGGGGCTGAGCTTGGTGCAGATATAGTCAAAACTAACTATACAGGCAATATCGATTCATTCCGGGAGGTAGTTCGAGGATGCCCTGTCCCTGTGGTCATAGCCGGAGGTCCACGCATGGATACTGAAAAAGAACTGCTGGAAATGGTATATGATTCAGTGCAGGCAGGGGGAAGAGGTATTGCAATAGGAAGGAACGTGTTCCAATCAAATGACCCCACAAAACTGGTTGCGCGCATTTCCAAGATAGTACATGATAACTATAGTGTTGAAGAAGCTTTGAAGCTGTAACTGGAAGCCAATAAATGCCAAGATCTGGCATGGCCCTTTATTTTTATAATGGATGCTTAATACTATCGTTTCCCACTGATGGAGTAAAAGAAAAACAAGGTCAGTTGTTGAAATGACAAATTTCTCATATTTTGGTTGGTGGTGGTGGTGGTACGATATGATGATATGATACTACTGACCTTGCTTATACACAACGATTGTATGTAGATGTATATAAGGATAATGACAATGTTATTTGGTTTTATGTACATGAATGTGGTCACTAACTACATGAGATTCCCACATGATGGCGATATACGTTGAATAGATATAATGTGCCCTAGACTATGTCGAAACCAAACTATGATATGTATCATAACAAGCGTGCGATAGGACACACCCTCTGAGAACAATTGGTCACCGCATGGTGTGAGGATGTTGCATTTGATAGGACCCCATGAGGATGCGCGAAATAGTATATGCACATTAAGCTAAGGTCTAAAACTTAGACATAGGAACTCATGCGCGCGCGAGGCCTTCAAATGCGCTCACTTTATGGATATGTGCGGGACATGTAGTGATGGAAAATACCCTATGGACATAAGATTCATCTAGGTGCTTATATGTGTATACTGAATATGAATTAAAAAGGAAAAATAACCCACTGACTTCAAAAGTTATTTTAAAAGCAATTATTAATTTTTTACCACATTAATTTTAACCATATATAACTTTAAATATAATAATTGCCTATTAGGTACTAGAGCTCTAGTGAGCAAAAGTAAATAAGGGGTTATTATGAAAGAATACGAAGTCAAAATACTGGATGATACAGACTATCGCTTCATAGAAGCTTTGAAAAGTCTGGGGATGTCAAGGAACGTAGCTACAACACTTACATATCTGTCCAATGTACACGAAGCCTCCTCACAGGAGATAGAGATGAGTACCGGGCTCAGGCAGCCTGAGGTCAGCGTGGCTATGAGACAGATGCGCGAGAGAAGCTGGATCGAGATCCACAACAAAAAAGCCGTAGGTAAGGGCAGGCCTACTAAGATATACAAGCTTTCTGCTCCAGTGGAAGAGATCATCAAGCACTATGAACGCAAGATCATCGAAGACACAAAGACTACAATGGACGCCATCACAAAGCTCAAGCACATCACCCGAAAGATGTGAACACACTTTTTTGATCAAAGGAACGTGTTGCGTTTTCGGATATCTGTCCCTTTCTGAAACTGAAGGGGACATCTACATATTTTTTATTCCTTTTCTTGCATTTAGTTTGATACCATAATTTGCTAGATATTCATTGAGCCACATACTGGTGTTTTAAGCATACGCTTTGACCATCGCAATGGAACCAATATATCAAAAACGTGTTCCTTATGCACATAAATGTAACCCAGAATTGATAGTTTAAATTAAAACCAGATCAGTCTACAGGCCCCCATCATTTTTACGCACGCGATGCTTGCCGCCTGGTGTAGCGATACTTTGACCTGGGACCGGTGACAGAAAATGGAAAACGTGCATACAGTGGCTATCAATTAATGGATGCGGATTAGAGATGTGAAGAGTAAAACTGTCAAACTCAGGATGAAAGTAAAAAAGGAAAAATGTCCTGAAACAGCTCAGGACTCATTCTCGAAAGGACACGCACACATTTCAAACAGTGCTTCTTCTCCTGTGCGGGTACCTCTTGTAATAAGGATATCACCGGCTTGTATAACGGTCCTTTTATTGGGGCGGTAGACCCATTTATCACCACGTTTGATGGCCATTACATACATACCGGTCTCAGTCTCCACTTTAAGCTGACTGAAGGTCTTCCCAATAATGGGGGAGCAACTCTGCACAACCATTTTAGTAATGACCTCATCGGATTGTCTGACTGCAAGGGTTACCACTGGATGCAGATCGATATCCCTGAGGACAGTGTCAGCTATCATATATGCAGCATCGGAGATGGCCTCGGTGGCATGGGCCAGGTGCAGGAGACCCCTAAGCTGATTTACATCCGGAACATGCTTTGCGGTCTCCAATACCCAATGCTGGAGCTCATGCTTCATTTCGTCGATCTCCCCCTCCAAGGCCTTTACCTCCATAGCAATGTCCTTGTTGTCAAAAAGCAGTGCAGAATAAGCAAGACCCACGGCAAGTTCACTCGTGTTCTTCATCTCAACAATAGTTGCAACAGCCCTTTCAAGATCAATTAGGAACCTCTCATGCCTGACCTCCCTTGGGACATACTTATGATTGGTTGCCAGTTCCATGAAAATGGGCACTCCCTCATCATGACCACGTGCAAAAATAACGTCATCTTCCCGTATCCGTGTGGCATGATTGGGGCTGTATACCCACTCATCCTTGCGACGGATAGCGATGAGCCACATGCCGGTCTCTGTATCAAGCTCGATATCTTCCAATGTCCTGCCTGTCAGAGATGAATCACTACTTACGGTCGCCCTTGCAATGGTCTCCTCCGCCTCCCTTAGTGCCAGTTTCAATTCCATGGGGATACCCATTCCCAAAAGAACTATCTTTGCAATATCACCGGCTGCGCTGGAAATATTTACAGATGCCCTGGCAACCTGTAAAACACCTGACATCTCTTCAGCTTCCTCCACACGCCGTACACTAAGCATAGCAGCAATGTTGGTGTGATAGTCAAGTGTATCCATCTTCTCTTCAAGGTTTGTGACCTCTTCTGCAATATCCTCATCATCATATACCATTGAGGAATATGCGAGGTCGACCATCAGTTCAGATGTATTCTTCATCTCTATAAGGAGATCCTTGAGATTACGTGGGCTGTATTTTATTACCTTTGGCCTCATAAGTCTTCTACCATCTACATTTTACCTGTTATTTCTATTCTTGTTAGTATCTGATACATTAAACGAATCCCATAAGATGCATTGTGAGGAATATACCAACAACACCCACAAGGTCCCCCAGGGTCGCTATGATTGGAATTACAGTATCGTCCGGATCTGCACCAAAACGATGGGATGCAAAGGCTATTATGATAGCTGATGAAAACACCACCAATAATTCAAAAGTCCCAGAAATGATGCACAAAAGCAGGAGAGATATAAAATCCATGCCCATCCCAAGAACTTTGCCTGTGACCCATACAACAAAAGCAAGGAATATGAATGCACATTCACCTACGATGAGGGTTGCAACAACACTATTGTGCACTACAGGATTGCGCCTTATCCGGCCTCCAAGACCCATATGGAAAGCTGACGAGAGACGTGCACCGAGCATACTGCCGGTATCCCCTCCTATCTTGATGAGTGCCGGAACTAGTAATAGGATGATAGGCATCGAAATAAGATTTTCCATTCTCAGGTTCAGTATCTGTCCTGTAAGTATGCCTATTATGGACGTAAAGAAGATTATAGGGAAGCCACGTTTTACTATCCCTTCAATGGTATAGTAGGTCATAGGGCAAGCACCAACTTTGCAGATAAAAAGATCATGAGCATTGAAACAATATCCCCAAGCGTTGCAATTGCTGGTGTGACCACGTTATCCGGATCGAATCCAAACCTGAACATTCCCAGAGCAAGCAGAACAGCTGCAAAGGACAGGATAAGACCTGAAGAAACACCTGCCAGAACAGCAATAGATGTCAGTACCAGCACCCCTGCACTCTCCATCCCAAATGCAATGGTCGTGAAGTGACCCATGATACCAAGTAATAAAGACATAAGGGCACTAAGGAGCAAGGAGCCCGATACACAATTGGTGAGCTCTGGGTTTCGTTCTATCTTTGTGATAAGTCCCATATGGATAGCACTGCCCAGCCTGGACCCTAGCGTCGATGAGATATTACCCCGCATACCGAGTACAGCTGGCGCTATAACTATGAGCCCCGGTGTCATTTCCAGTTCAGTGACCATACTTGAAAGAATTATACCTGAGACCACACCCCCAAATGTGGCCAGAAGCTGAAATGGCAGAGCTTCCCGTACTATGGATGAGACACTGGCATAATCACCAAGGTACTCCATTACAAAATCATCATCATCAGTTTCCTCATAGCCTGTATGGGAAGACATGGTCGTCTAATACGCTTCGCTCTTATAAATAATCGACCAACTCCTGTTGATGGACCATGGTTGATGATATACCCAGCCATATCTATTTTTTTGCGCCCACTTCAATAGTAGGACCGAGCTGCCCAATAAAAAGCGAGCGCATGTGGCGAAGGGTCCGTGTGTGACTATAAGTACACGCGGTTTTGAAATATAGAGAGTTTGTCTTACAGAAATTGATGCAATATGTTAATTAGACGATCTCTTCATCCAAGTTCGCTTTACTTTTCTTATTTTCGTATATTTTGAATTCAGCGGCCACCGTGCGCGCGCGAAGCTGTGGGTATAGCTCGGTCATTTAGATATATGGCGCCATTTTAACAATACACACTTCTCATGAAACACCCAGCGGAAAGAG
>CAZBJM010000013.1:0-37702 GCA_964492225.1 uncultured Methanosarcinales archaeon | reverse complement strand
ATAACAACAAGGCTAAGAACACTTTTATTACTTTTGATGGCAAACTTGGGATACAATTAGACAAACTCTTAGTACTTTGAAGACTGACCTTGATTTCATCATAGCCTATATCCCGGAAAGATATTTATACAAAATAACCAGTTGTGTGTATTATTCACACATCCAATACTTATAGGTAAAGAATGGAGATAGCAATATGGAACTCAATGAAGTGAACAAGCTTGGCCGTGAACTGAAAGAGATACTCGATCTGGATACATCACCCGTGGCAATCGGGCTTTTTGATGATGTTAAGGATATTCCAAAGGATATTAAAAAAATAGAAATCGTCACCAGACACTGCCAGATGGTCGATACCGTCAGAAGGACGGGAACTGCTTTCTACACTACATTGGAGAACCACCAGTGCAAGGGAGGAGCAGCTGTCATGGGAATGAGCGAGATGGGAGAGAAACTTAAAAGCGGAGAAGTATATTTCAACCTGAAGCATTTCGATAATATGGATGCTGCAAGGAACACCATGTCAAATGTCCCATATATAGCTCCAAATACAGTGAGATCTATAGTCTATGCCCCATTGGAAAAAGCAAACTTCGTCCCTGACATAATAATGATAATCACAAATCCACGCCACGTAATGGAACTTTCACAAGCTTTGCTACATACCCATGGTGGAAGGATCAATTCCAGTTTCGCAGGTAAGCAAAGCGTTTGTGGAGACGGCGTTGCATTGCCTTATACTACTGGAGAGATAGGTATCACAGTAGGATGTAGTGGAAGCCGCAAGTACACCAAGATAGTGGATGAAGAGATGATAGTAGGCATCCCTGTGGACAAACTGCCAGAACTGGTGCATGCTGCCAGTGTAATGTTCAATTGAAAGAGCTACAATATTCCTCTTTTTTATTTATTTTCATTATTGGCTTGGGTCAAGTAGCATTACCCAAACCCAGCTACTCGCAACCATTCAGTACTTCAGGCACCTACCCTTCACATAGAGCAATGATACCCCTTTCTCATCCAGCATATCAGAGATCAGCGCTTCCAACTCTTTGGACAGCGCCTCTCCTTCATGCTGATCAACGACATCCATGTCAAAAGTGACAAGTTTGGGAACAAGAGCTGCCACCATTTCTTTAATGACTGGTACAGGTTGCCCACCTGTCATGGCTGCAACTGAGTTGTCCAGCACAATGACAAGCACATCTGAACTATGGTCTACTGCATTGATGAGTCCAATGATACCAGAATGGGCAAGTCCAAAATCCCCTATCAAAGCTATACCCTTGGCGGGAAAACCACATGCTGTTGAAATAGAACCTCCCAGGGAGAATGCAGTGTCAACGGCATTAAGAGGAGCAGGGGCCGCCCTTATGGAGCAACCCATGTCTCCGGCAACCATCGTAGTTGATCGCCGCAAGATCTGGTACAGAGGCATGAATGGACAATTATCACATATTGGTCTTGAACCTCTTTGGGCTATGGTCTGGACAGAACTATATTTAACAATATGTTCCTCATCCAGTGTCTCCAGTGCAAAGATAATATGTTCCTCCTCAATGATACCATGGGGAAGGTGTCCACTGGCCTTTCCATATACATTTCCAACTATCCTTATATGGGATTCTATGAAAGGCTCGCTTTCCTCGACAACAAGCACCCTGTGGTGCTGTCGGATGAAATCCGCTACAAGCTCGTATGGAAAAGGAGAAACTGTAGCAATGGCCAGATGAGATACATCAGACCAACGCTGGTCTTTGGTCCTCAGACCATCGACAATAGCTGCAGGCATACCTGAAGAAATTATCCCGATGCTACCGCTAATGGATATTCGGTTCAAGGGACTGCTCAATGATCTTTGGACCATGAGTGGATGGGACCTTAAATGGAATTGCTGGTGCTTGCCATGCATTGTGAGTAGCCAGACCGATGGATCGAAGCGTTTTGAACTATATGGAGAAGGAGATATCCTCCTGACATGTCCCACGCTTTTCAAAAGCCGGTCTGTGACCCTGATAATGACCGGTACGCTGGCCTCTTCTGATATACCGAAGGCCTCGATAAGGCTAGAATAGGCTGTCTGTGGACATGATGGATCAAAGACCATCACCTCAGCAAGTTCTCCGTACCATCTTGAATCCTGCTCGTTCTGTGATCCAAGGGCAGCCGGGTCGTCACCTGCAATGATCACCACACCTGCACCGATGGTATGGAGGACCGAAGTAAGCAGAGGGTCAGCAAGGAGGTTCATCCCCACGTGTTTGACAAGGACCAGTGACCGACTGCCGGACACAGACGCACCCAGTGCAGTCTCCATTGCTGATTTCTCATTGGTGAACCAATGGGCTGTATAGCTTGACCCTTTTTCCTCTTCAAGGAACTTAGATGCAAGGGCCGTGACAGGAAAGCCAGCAACTGCTGTAATGCGTGCAACGTAGCTGTCCAGCGATGCATAGAACAATGCATCAAGCCCACTGATATATATTGATCCCTGCATAAGAACATTCAGATCCTGGTTTCAGGACGGACGGACCCTTCTGGATGGGCAAACCAGGGCAATGCGGCCAAAGCACCGATAATTCCATTTCCATCCATCCATATCTCCACATCATGGTCCCTGGCGTACTCAAGGGCATACTCTTTGCTGATCTCACCGGTGCGGCACCGGGTACTGTATTCCCGCATAGCCTCGGCATCAAAATCATCAAGGACCACCATACCTGTTTCCTTTGAAACGCTATATCTTTTCAGAGCCTCTCGTATACTGGAGAGCAACTCCTCTCTGGCATCGCGATCCGTGCATGCGAATTCCAATACAGTTGAAACACAGTTCTGGGTCCTGGCCGCAACCGGGAAGAGTTGTACAAGGGACTGGGACAGATAGACCGAATCAAAACAATCCAGTCGCTTTGCTATATTATGGGTCAGGGTCCATGTGGCTCCGACCTCTTTGGAATCAGTGTCATCGATACCTATAATGACCCTCTCCCGCCTGGGAACGACTATAGTACCCTTTGCGGCCTGTCCTCCACCAGAACCTGTGCACTCATAGCGCAATACACCCCTGGCAAGGGCTCTGCACTTTGTGGCACCCACACCACCGCCACCAAGACCAGCATAGGTGATATGGACCTCATTACCTGTCACAAGCACAGACCCTATACCTGCTGCTGACCTTGAGGGTTTCAGGTCAAGTGGTGTTGTCCCTGTCCTTGAAAGGTATCGTATCATGTCCCCGATGGAGCGTATGTCCAATATAAGAGGTGAGTGAGAGTAATGGAATTTGGACCAGGCGGCTCCGCCATAACAACCCGTGTGTTCGATTATCTCCACGATCTCATTGTTCCTGTCACACACTGCATATATCCCTTTATAGGGAACAGTGTACGGATCATCAAGCACTATCTCTTTCATCCGGGTGTTAAACGCCGGTCAATAGTTTAAATGTTTTGGTGCTGGGAATATATATAGAATTGCCTGCAAGCTAGTGATTTTATCAAAAGCTGGGATTTTATGTTCAATCCATGAATCCTCGATCCTTGAGACTGACATAGCTCCCATCCCCTATGACCACATGGTCAAGCACATCTATACCCAACAACTTTCCCCCTTCCACAAGCTTTCTGGTCACGCTGATATCCTCCGCACTGGGGCTGGGATCACCTGATGGATGATTATGGGACAATATGACAGATGCACAGGATTCCATCAAAGCGGCCTTGAATACTTCCCGGGGGTGGACTATATTTGCATTCAAACTTCCAATGGATATGAGCTCTTCCCGAAGCACCTGGTTCTTTGTATCCAGAAGTAAAGCCACCAGACGTTCTTTTTTTTGTTCCCTCATCTTCGGATAGAGCAAAGAGTAGACATCTGCAGGTGAACGTATCTTTTTCTTGCTCTCCTCTGTAAAGCCTTCCAGTTTACGGGCAAGTTCAAAGACTGCAGCAATCTGGCTTGCCTTAGCAATCCCGATCCCATGGATCTCTGTCAGTTTAATCACGTTGGCCTGACTTAATTGCTTGATGTTGTATTCTGAGAATATACGTGTGCACAGGTTGATGATATTCTCTTTCTGTGTGCCGGTCCTCAGGACTATTGCCAACAACTCTGCATTAGAAAGAGCCTCTGGTCCATATTTGACCAAACGCTCCCTGGGCCTGTCATCCTCTGGCATATCGCGGATACATATCTTATACTGGTCCATGGTAGTATGGAAAGATCTGCTGTTTATAACTTTTTCTAAATTGTTCTATTATAGAGCAGTGATTATTTTATTGGTCAGCACAATCTTAGGCAAAAGGAGAGTCTCGGGGTAGATGCCCCACACCCATTGCTTTTCGCTGTATACATATACCTTGATAACTATCTCTTCCCCCATGAAGGTAATTTGCGTAGCAGGTTTCAAGAACACTGGTAAGACCACACTGGTCACCCGACTTGTGGAAGCACTCTCAAAGAAAGGCCCAGTAGGCACCATCAAGATCATGCTGCCTCACCGCTTCAATCCGCCTGGTACCGATACTGGAAAGCATTTTGATGCTGGGGCAGGTGCTGTGGCTGCCATAACAGATACAGAACTGGTGACCATACGACGCAACCCCACCCTTGAGCAAGTACTTGACTCCTTGGCAGATGCCGGTATGGAGTATGCGATAGTAGAAGGAGCAAAGACAAGTTCCCTTCCTAAGTTTGTTCTGGGAAGTGCCGCACACACAGGAGAGATCAGTAACATTGTAATGGCATTGCCTGAACGGTATGACTGGGATATTGACCTCCTTGCTGAAATAGTAATGCAACAGGAGGAGTGGGTAAGCCTTGGTTCATTGATAAGGAAGATAAGGACCAGTCCAAATATCATGCATTCGGGAGGGATAGCGACCTTTACCGGCATAGTCCGTGAAGTAACCGGAAATACCAGGACAAAAGCCCTTGAGTTTGAGAAGTACGCAGAAGTGGCCGAGCAGGCAATGGATAGGATATGTGCAGAACTTAAGGAAAGGGATGGTGTCCTTGATATCCTGATGCATCACAGAACAGGGAGGATCGAAGCAGGACAGGATATTGTATACATAGTGGTCTCTGCCCGCCACAGAAGGGAACTGTTCACAACCCTATCAGATGCCCTGGAAAGACTGAAAGAGGAAGTCCCCATATGGAAAAAAGAACTCACGATAGAAGGTGATTTCTGGGTGCACGACCAAGACAACAAGAACTGTTGAGATGAACGGGTGATGGACGAGTGCCGCGTGTATAAAATGTGAGTAAGTCCGGCCCCTCGATAAAAACGCGCGCGTGTGGCAGAGCGTTCGGACCTTGACTACATATGGGTGCGCCGTTCTTTGTTGAAAAATGCGGATAGAAGTTTTCATTATAAAGAAAATAAAAGCTTCTATCGACCGATATCTTAATATATTACCATTACAATTTAAGGGTGCTTTCGTAGTAGCCCGGTAGTGTAGTGGTCAATCATGCAGGACTCTGGATCCCGCAACCTCGGTTCGAATCCGTGCCGGGCTATCATAATGTATAACATAACCCTATTTTTTATATTGTTCACTCCTTGACTTTCACCATCTTTTCATCACTGAGCAAACGACCGTCCTGAAAGGTGATAACTCTGTCAACATATTTTGTGTGCCATGACTCATGTGTTACCATGACGATGGTTTGAGCATATTTCTCATTAAG
This sequence comes from uncultured Methanosarcinales archaeon, assembly GCA_964492225.1. Taxonomy (GTDB): domain Archaea; phylum Halobacteriota; class Methanosarcinia; order Methanosarcinales; family Methanosarcinaceae; genus Methanolobus. The sequence goes on along the minus strand of CAZBJM010000013.1, from coordinate 32,011 downwards.
TTCTTTGAACACATCAAGTACATGTTTAGAATTAGCAGTGTCCAGATTTGCACACGGTTCATCGGCAAACAATATATCGGGTTTTTTTGCAATAGCCCTTGCAACCGCCACTCTTTGTTTTTCCCCGCCTGACAATTCATCTGCTATCCTATCATGTTTTCCCTCCAGGCCAACCTTAGCCAATGCATCAAGAGCGGTCTTATAAGATTCCTTCTTTGATCTTCCTTCCATCATAGAGAGAATACACACATTCTCAACAGCACTCATCTCATTGATAAGGGCATAATCCTGAAACACATAACCAACCTGGGTCAGCCTGTAGTAACTTCTTTCCGCCTCGGGTAAACTGGAAACGTTTAGTCCCCGAATTGTGTATTCGCCTTCAGTTGCATCATCCAGTAACGCTAATATCCTTAATAGAGTTGTTTTCCCACTTCCAGATGCACCCATTATTGCCACAAACTCCCCCTTTTCTATTTCAAATGAAACTCCCTTAAGAGCTTTAACAGCCAGATCCCCCGTGCCATAATACCTTTTCAAGTCCTTTACCATTATCATTTATTATCGTCCCCATATGGCTTTGAGTATGCTTCCCCTTGATACACCCCAAGCCGGAATTATCCCAGCTATCACTGATATTGTAAGCATTGTGAATATACTCTGGATAAGTAGCAGAGGATCGATCTCAGGAGCTATTTTCATTGTTTCATAGAAGGACACCGGATTCATCTGGAAGTATATCATGAGTAAAAAGTATAGCAATAATCCTGCTAGTATTCCCATAGAAACATAGAACATACTAAGAAATGCATAGGAAAGGACTATAGATCTTGGAGTGATACCTATTGCTTTTAAAATTCCTATCTCTTTTTTTCTGTTCAGTACATTGATATAAATGATTATGAGAACCAATGCCGCACCTACTATCAAACTCACGATCGTCGACATTGTATCTATAGCACCTATACTTTGCATTGCCTGTCTCAGAAGAGTTTCTGATTTATCGGACCATGTGAATATCTTCTCATTTACTCCAGCTTCTCTTATCTTATCCCGTATCTGTGTTTCTCTACCCGGCCCATCGACCCTTACAACCACACTGGTAGCTTTTTTTCCATCCAGTCCATATACATCTTCTATTTCTTTGTAGTGAACCAGTGCATTCAGATCTACAACCTCAAAAGTACCAGTCATTATGCCCTTGACCTTATAGGTCCTTTTTATCCCATTACTGTATGTCACATCAACAAATGACCCCGGCCTTACTTCGCCCAGATTATCGTATATTTCTGACCCAAAACCCGTCCCTGCGATCATAGCACCGATGATAATCTCATTTCGGGAAAGGTCACTTAAAAAATCCCCTTCTGTGATAATGTATGGATATTGTGAAATATCATATTCTTCTGTGGGAAGCAATCCTGTTATCGTTACCCCTACAACTTTTTGTTTGTGGCTAATAGACGCCCCCGCATACAAGCGTTTTGTTGCAGCCCTAACACCTTCTACAGCCCTGACCTTCTTCAATACGTTATCAGCATTATTAATATAGATGTTATCACCCATTGGTTCAATGACAATATCCCCATAGGGATAATCTTTCATAAACCCAGTCATTAAAACTGAAACCCCTCCTATCATCGATGGAAGGAATACCAAGTTTAAAAAAATGAGCGAAAGAACAAAAATGATGAAAAAAAGTGTTTTTTTGTTCCCTCGCTTTATATAGCTGCATGCAATTAAAGATCCCACCCGGATATCATCTATCATATTGCAAGCCTCATTGTTTTTTCTTATTAACGGAGTTATCTCTGTCGTGCATTAACTGCCTTATCACCGCATCTTTTGATCTTGTGGTCCTGTAATGATAATAGACAAGGCCTCCTATAATTGATATGATGATAAATGCAAGTAGAACTGTGCCCATTATATTATTCTTTTCCAAAACAATGACATTGATCATAGTGCTGATATGCTCATCACCAAAATCATCACTATATGCTATGGTGACAGGAAACTCATACTCTCCCGCCTGATCAGCTATAAAAGTAATTACTGATGGTCCGTCCTCATTTGGAGCAAGGGTACCGATGAACGATTCTTTCAATCCCTTGAAAGGGTGATCATAATATACCCTTACTGAATTGATAGTATTCTCTCCGGAGTTCTCGATCCTCATTGTCAGTTCTACAGTATCTCCCTTATAAGGAAGAACGGGATCGATCTTTACAGATGCAACATTTAGCTTTTCTTTTCTATCAAGCACAGTTATCTGAATTTCATATTCATCCTTTTGCTTACCATAATCATCTTCATAATCTATGATGACGGGGATCTTATATGTTCCTGAACTGTTCGCCTTCATTTTGAATGATGCTGTTTGATTGGCAGTGGGTGCAAGAGAACCAATTGAAGAATTGGTAATTCCTTTGAACCTATGGTCCAGATCAATTACTACAGATTTTGCAATTCCTTTCCCAAAATTCTCAATTCCCAGTCTTATGTCTACCGTATCTCCCTCATAGACATATTCAGGATTTGTCCTGACAGAAGATATCCTTGGTTCTGCATGTTCACCGGTCACTATTACTTCAACATCATAATATTTTGTTACATATGCATCTTTATTGCCATATGTCAGTTTCATTTTTATGATATGAGGACCAGGCTTTGCATCCGGGGTTGTTCTCATATGGTACCTAAGCTGCCTTTCACTCATTGTGTAAACAAATTTTGGAATATAGGTGTGTAGGTCCTCTGTGACTATGATGTCAGGGGGAATGCGGATTATTTCAAAAGTGATATTTTCAGGAATTCTGTTACCGCTATTTTCAAGGCTGATTCCTATGGTAAACTCTTCATTGCGTTCCACTGAACTTGGACTTATGTCACTTACAACAACAGTCAAGCATTCATCCTCGATGGCTCCAGCATAAGCTGTCGATATCCCTGCCAAAACAATTGTAATGACCAATAGGAACAATAATACGATCTTAGTATTATGAGTCATTCTTCGTTCATCTCCTTTGGGGTCTTGCTACATATTCAACAAGCTTGCCTATATACTTTCAATGATATCCGTAAATTTCATAGGAACAACAAAATACATTGAACTATACCGTTTAGCATTAGAAATACTATTGCTGTGTCTTTATCCCTTATATAGATTATCGAATTGGTCATGAGAGAAAATGAGCCAATTAGATAATTTCCCATGAGTTTGTCTGATCATGGATCCACTTTATGCCATTTTCTCTTTTTCCATCATACAACTTTTCCACACCCCTTTTTATAGTAAACCCAGCCATCAATAAAAACGCGCGTGTGTGGCAGAGCGTCCGGACATTGACTACATATTGGTGCGCACGTCCTTTGATAGGAAAATGCGGGGAAGTTTCTTGACAAAAAGAACAAAGATCTTGGTGAAAAGGGAGCATTAAAAGGACATGTGGATCAAAGATATATCGTGAAGGAGTAAGGTATGAGTTAATCAATATCAACTTCTACCTCAATGCCCCCAGTCCATCCAGAAACTATGTTAAACGCAAAGGCCAAGACCAAACCTGTGAATGCGCCAGTAATTCCATAAAATATTGGAATGAATAGAGCACCACCTAGACCAAATACAATTCCAAGTCCACCATCTTTGCTACTTAAAAGCCCTGTGGCTAAAAAGCCAGTGTCATAAAGACCCCTAAAAAAAGACCAAATAAGGCATATATTATGGCTAATGTCTTTGTAAACGATAATATATCGATCTTTTTAAGATTCAGTTTTTGTTCCATATTTTCACCGTTTACTGATAGAAATGATTAAAATATATAAATTAAACCTTAACTATATATATAGCACTATGTTCCTGGTATTAGTGAAAAATACCACAATAGCACCATAGATCAGACTGCTATGATAGATAAATGAACACATGGGACCCTTGCCCGGAATATTTCATTTAGGCAACTGTGAGCTAATGGAATAAAAAGAAAATGGCGCCTCGTTGGAGCAAAACATCAGTATCGTATGTAAAAAAGAAAGATAAAATAGTAATCTATATAGAGAATATTGAAATATACAGAATAGTTACACAAGATATATCAATTGAAAAGTAATTCTATAATTCGTACAAGAAAAGGAGAAAAAAAGAATGATACAAAAGAACAAGATGTATGTAAGTGCCTATAAATGCAAGAACTTATATAGTGAATATAAGTATATTATTAATGGCCGGTGCGACCAATCTGTAGATCAGGAAGAAAAAGACCTGATAAGATTCATGATCGGTGGGATCGACTCAAAGTAAAGTAAGGAACTATAGAGTGGATGATGTATGGATACATGCAGCAACGCATTAAAGAACCATGGTCGTGAGCCCGGATGTGACATTGTGACAAAGAGGACAATGGCACAAAGCAAAACTGAAGATACAGGAGCAATGTAATATGTGCGTCATAGAAACACTGGGATACTCGAAGGAAAACAAGATGCTGTTCTGTACTAAATGTATCATATACAAGAGAACAGGTAAGTGTGAATATCTCAGATATCTCGAATCCAAGGTTGAGGTCCACCTGACGAAAGATCCTGCATGTGAGATCTATGTCAGTGACTGTGGGCTTTAAATATGTAGCATTGCAATGTTTGTGAAAGAAATGCTTAATAAAGGGAAAAGGCCCAATGGCATCGGCAAGAGTGCCGATTGGCCGCTTCTTATTTAGGGTCATTTACAGTTGTTTTTGGACCAGGACCAGTCCTATCGATATTAAAAGTGTATTTATACGTCTGTGCTTGCATTTTCACGTGGCCATAATGCAAGATCCAACGTGTTCAGTTCTGACACAGTTACAGGAACTGTGGACAAGGCCATGGAATAAAACCGAGTAGTCATATTCAGACCAAGCCCACGATAATGAGAACAACTGATAGAACACGATTAGCTAAATAGATTTATATATGTTATGTTTTGTTAGACATATCGATGGTACAACAGTAAAGTGATATCAACCTGAGGTGCTTCGATATGAACAACAGTAATAAAGCCACTCTGATCCTCTTAATGATAATTAGTGCAGTCTTTTTAAGTGGCTGCATGGATAGCCCTTCTGCGAATGAAAGTAACCAAAGTCATATTTCTGGCAATCCCACCTTAATGTCAACAAGGAACATTACGGACCTTGCCGGACGAGTAGTTACAGTCCCTATGCCTGAAGACATACAAAGAGTAAGTTGCTTGCACCCTATTGCAACATACATGGCATGGAGACTCACGCCTGAGAAACTGATAAGTATCGACATGGTCTTCAATTCAAGTCAAAGGCTTGTTCCAGACTATGCAGAGAAACAATTCAGATCCCTTCCTGTAACTGGAGTTTTCTTCAAAGGAATGAACAGAGAAATGATGGTTGGCCTGGAACCAGATGTGATAGTATCGATGACGAAAGACCCTGAACTTGACAAAGAACAGATCGATTATGGAGCCCCCGTTTTTGCGATATCCAAGGACGAACTTGAACACTATGAACAATCATTCCGGCTCATGGGTATCCTCCTTGGCAATGAAAAAGAAGCTAACGAACTGGCTGACTACTGGAATAACACTATTGGAAAGGTGACCAAAGAAACTTCAAAGATAAAAGAGGAAGATCGGTTGAAGGTCTATTATACATCACATAATGGCCCCCTTTCTACCGTTGGCCCAAGGACCGTAATGAGTTCCATCATTGGTCTTGCAGGTGGTATTAACTATTATGATACAAACAATTCCCTTCCACCAGCTGACCAGGTGAACGAGGCAATTATAATAAATGTCGAGCAGGTAATAAAATGGAACCCTGATGTGATCATCACAAAGACTGGTTCTGCAAAGACCTCTATTATGAACGACCCACAGTGGAAGACAATAAACGCAGTCAAGGACCAGCGCGTATACACAGTACCACGATGGGAATCACTTGATGGTATGCAGTCACTCATGGGCCTTGTGTGGACAGCGAAAACATTGTATCCTGATGAAGTTTCATTTGACCTTAATAAAGAGACGCGGCTTTTCTACTCAAAGTTCTACCTGTACGATAATATGACGGATGAGCAGATAGCTGCAATTGCAGCATAAGGGTGAGCAAAACATGGCACACGTAACGAAAAATAATAGGAGGGCAGGACAATGTTAGAACTGATGGATATTTTAGAGAGGGCAAAAATAGAAGCCATAACACCCTCTGAAGCTCTTTTCCTTTTTAAGGAAAGTGAGGACCCCTTGAAGGCACAATATATTTTCCGGACAGCTGTAGCTGTAAGAGATGCCGAACTGGGTAGAACTTTCCACTGGAGCGGAGGGATTGCATCTGTGCTTCCCTGCAGATTACAGCCATTATGTTCGTATTGTCCTTACTGGACAAAAGATACAGCCCAGCCTCTTGGTATTGAGGATATAAAGAAGGCTGTTAAGTACATAGAAGAACATGGGGTGAAAGAATTCCACCTAAGTGGAGGTACTGACCTGTATTCTGACGGAAGCGATATTGTGGATATCGTCAGGACCATAGCTCCTCTAACATCTGCTGCTATTACGATAAATGTAGGAGCAGCCATATCCCAAGAGAATATCCTTGAGCTAAAGAGATTAGGTGTAACACGTATTGGTGCTTCATTTGAAACGGTGAACCGGGAACTCTTTGCTGAAGTAAAGGCAGGAGATGATTTTGATGCAAAGCTCGACCTTGCAAACATGATCAATGATGCGGGCCTGGAATTTGGTACCGGGATGCTTGCTGGCCTGACAAGGGATGAAAGTCGCTACACGGACTATGTGGATTTTATGTTCTTTGTCCGCCAATTCAAAAATTTGAAAAGTGTGTATGTGAGCCGATTCTTCCCGGTCCGTGGAACACCAATGGAAGAACATCCGCGATGCTCCACAATGGAGGGAGCACGGATAATAGCTATCATGCGCCTGGTACTGAGAAATATTGATATCGGCCCCGCAGCCGGCTGGAGCTACGATGACATACCCATGTGGACAATGGCGGGCGGAGGTAACCGTATCGGAGGGATACACATCAACCGCATTCCTGATTACAGGACTAACTGGTATCTGCACACGATGATAGAGTATCGTGAAAGAATGGAATACTGCAATACAATTGAAACGGCTTCAAGGCTCCTCAAGGAATCGGGCATAATAGACATAGAATTCTGAGAGGATAGTGTTAGACCCGGCTGTGCATGTGCTCATGTCCATGCCGGGGCATTTTGATGTGATCTTCTAGTGCACTATTTAAACCAATTTTAAATTCCATGTGGAAAAAACTTGGAAAACAACTAGCAACATGCAAAATAAGCTCAGGAAGCAAATGCCACGAGCGACAAGAATTATATACAACTACTTACATTATGGTGTTGTCCGCGAACAGGAATTGCGGGCGGATAGTTCTTGAGGGCCCGTGGTCTAGCCGGTTATGACATCGCCTTTACACGGCGGGGATCATGAGTTCGAATCTCATCGGGCCCATTTGTTTTTAAAATGATTTTTCCCATACCTAAGGCTTTTGGACTTTGGTTTTATTAGCATGGACCTACATAGATGAGTAGAACCCATAAATGAGAGAAAAGAAGGCTAACGCTATTCAATAACTGTATCAAAACCATGGCTTCACAGGTTATCAGGATTCTCGTTAAGAAAGGCGGTCCACCACCATCTGGCCATATCCATGAGGTCCTTACTGAACTGGCCTGATAAGCGGTACTCTCCGTTGCGATTGGAGATGAGACCAGCTCCCAGTAATTTGTTGCGCATGGCGTAAAAAGAAGCACGTCCAATGTCAAGCTCCTCTAGCATCTTCTCCCATTCACTTGTCTTGATGGGGTTGCCGCTCTTTTGTCGCTCCTCCACCATAGCAAGGAACTTCTGTCCCCGAACAGCAGTAGCATCCTCCTGGAAGAGACGCCTCATAAGATTGTAATACGGGTCCCTGGAATGGGTGATACGGGCATTTGCATCGGAACGTATCACGATGGTAGTCGAAGTACGGGGTGCATTCTTGACAATGGACATATCTCTACATCTTATGCATTTGCTTGTACACTGTCACGCGGTTCAAGTACGCTTCTTATAAGATCCATATATTCCTCCTTGAGGGAATATACAATAGGGGTCTTATAGGACTCCTTATGAGAACGGAGTATACCTATCTTTGAATAGATATATCCCACCATTGATGCAACCGCACTGCGTGAAACCTCATAGTTAACAACTATAGTAGCATGCAATTCATCGACAGTGGTCTCCTTCACCGTCAGGAACTTTGACAATATACAATAACGAAGACCATTTACGTCAAGTTCTATGAAGCGCTGAAGCCTACGCATAATCTTATTTTGGATAGATTCCATGGTCATACCTCTTATTAAGTCCCTAGACCGTTTATTATATGTTTTTCTATCTATAAATAGGTTTTTAAAGTTAAATGACAAGTATACTACAGAGCATATGGAAAAAATGACCGAGCATTTTAGGAAGGAGAACTTTGCCACAATATCCGGCATACATCTGATCGATGTATCCCCAGGTTATGCAAAAGCAGAGATGAGGATAGAAAAAAGACACCTCAATCTGTTTGGTATCGTGCACGGTGGAGCCATATTTACTTTGGCTGACACGGCATTCGCCGCCGCTTCAAATGCACATGGCACTGTAGCCCTTGCAATAAATGCGGACATATCCTATGTCACTGCAACACGAGAGGGTACACTCTATGCAGAAGCCCGGGAAACTTCCAGAAACCATAGGATCGCGACATACACCGTCGATATCCGGAATGAAAAAGGCGATATGATCGCCATCTTCACCGGTATGGCATACAGGAAGAAGGACCCTGTTCTGGTATCTGAAAAGGATACTTCAGACTAAAGTCCTGGGTTGCTTATGCTCCGGCAGTGCCGGAAGAGGCATAGTATTGATAAGGATGGGTGAATCCACTTCCTTTGCCCTTTCAAGCAACAATTCCTTCCCTTTCTGAGTAAGGGCAAAGAGAGGCACTGCGGTACCAACCTGTGCAAGGGGTTTTACAAGCTCACGGACATATCGTGAAGCACAACTGGTTATGATATCCAGGCAACCTATAAGCTCTGTGGCCATTTCCCGACTGACCCCGGTCATGTGTGCCCCCATGATCATAAGATCCAGGTCCAGTTCTTTTTCGATCTCTCTCAACACTTTTGCAGTTTCAGGGGAGACCACCGTGACAGCTATGCACTTATAGCCCAAGGACGCTGCTTTTCTGACACCCTCAATAGGGTCGATCTTTGCATAAGAAGGATCAAGAACTATACCTCCCCTATCGGTAATGCCATTGATAGTGTTCTGGATAGGTTCTGTTTCAACAAGACCGGAAATGCGGGCACCCATACCCTGCACCAGGTCAGGATTATTGCTAATGACCGTACCTGCACCATCACAAACGCTGACCGTTGTATCAAGGAGACCTCTTCGAAGGCCCGTCATCATGACCTCAGAGAGACCAAAACCAACAAAGACATCCATATCAAGTTTTCTTTTATCTGTAAAGAGACCAAAATCCTTCATGCGGAATTCGATATTCTTCCGAACCTCTTCCTTATCTATTTTTTTAATACCCCTTGCTTTCTCAAACAAAGGGCACCACTCAATCTGAGGCTCCCCTACCTCAATGACCTGGCCGTCCTTAACAACGACCCTTGCCATTCCAAGTATCTCCATTACATGGACCATATGAACACTCCTGTATACTAATAATATAGCGTTATCCTAAAAGGCCAAAGACCTTTAGAGTACATTCCTTTTATCGATTATTTTCTTTGACTTGCCCTCACAACGAGGGATCGTTCCCTTCTCCACAAGTTCCACCTCGGTCCTGATGTTGAGCACGCATTTGAGCTCGTCCTCTACATGACGCTTTACAGCCGCCAGGTCCTTTAGTTCCCCTGTGAAGGCATTCTCATCCAGCTCGACCTTTACGGTCAGTTCATCCAGCATCTTCTGGTTCCTGTCCACAATGACCTGGAAATGTTCTGTCACTTCCGGAACTTTGGCAATGACATTCTCTATCTGAGATGGGAATACATTGATACCTCTTATGATAAGCATATCATCGGCCCGGCCAAGCAACCTGGATATACGCACCGTGCTTCTTCCACAGCAACACTCATCCTCCAGCAACTTTGTGATGTCACCTGTCCTATATCTGATCATAGGGAGTGCTTCTTTTGTAAGGGATGTAAGCACAAGCTCACCCTTCTCACCCTGGGCAACCTGCTCACCCTCCTCATCCAGCACTTCCACGAGGAAATGATCGCTCCAAAGATGCAGACCATTCTGCTCCTTACATTCAAATGCAATGCCTGGCCCCATGAGCTCAGAAAGACCATATGAGTCATAGGCTTTTATGTTCAGGCTCTCTTCCAATTGCTTGCGGGTATTAGATGACCACGGTTCAGCACCAAAGCACCCTACCTTCAAGGATAGCTTATCTACAAGGTCCATCTCCTTTGCTGTCTCGGCCAGGTAGAGGGCATAGGAGGGAGTACAATGTAATGCTGTAACACCAAAATCTATCATCATCTCAAGCTGGCGGGCCGTATTCCCAGTACCACTTGGAACTGCCATGGCCCCTATCTTTTCTATACCATAGTGAAAACCCAGTCCGCCTGTAAAAAGACCATAGTTCACAGCATTCTGGAACACATCGTTTTCATCAAGTCCGATCATTGTGAAGTTCCTGGCCATAAGATCAGACCATGTCTCCAGGTCCTTTTTGGTATACCCTACGACCGTTGCCTTTCCACTGGTACCGGTGGAAGCATGTATGCGGACTATGTCCTTCCTGGGCACCGCGAATAGGCCAAAGGGATAGTTATCCCGCAGGTCCGATTTCCTGGTAGTTGGCAGTTTTCTGATATCTTCCGCCGACTTGATGTCGCCGGGTTTGACCCCAAGCTGTTTGAACTTCTCCCGGTAGAATGGGACATTGTTATAAACTGCTGCAGCCGTTCTTTTCAAACGCTTCGATTGCAATGCTGCAAGTTCTTCTTTCTTCATGGTTTCGTATTTTGGCTGCCAGTATTTCATAAGATCAACTCCGCTCGCTTGTCACATATAACTTCATGTTTAAATTAGTTGCTATCAACACCATCCGACACTTTTTTAAAATTAACATGATTGTACATGGAATGTAATTATATAGTCAAGTTTATATAATTTAAAGCCAAAGTAATTGATTTTATGTACATAAAGTGGCAAATTATGTACATATAATTTTATCTTATGCCATAATATATAAAAAGACCTCCATTTAGTCTATCTCTTGTTGACAAGGTGAAAGAGATGGAAAAACGGTCTGCTAAAAACGGTCTGATGTTCTTGTTGTGCTTTGTTCTGGTCTGTATACCAGTGGTCAGTGCAAATGACAATAGCATAACTACAGCAACGATCTCAGAATACAGGCTTATGCCAGAGAACGAAGTAGTACATGTCACAAAGCAGATAGTATTCACCAACACAGACCCTGCGACCAGCTATATGCGGGGCTACTATTCATCCTTCAACCATTATCTACCCGATAATGCAGAGAACATAAAGGCCTGGGATAGGGGATCATCACTATCCGTCATAAAGACCGACAAGGGCTACCATACCTTCAATTTCAAGAACAAGGTATGGTACGGTGAAAAATATACATTCAGTTTCGAATATGACATTGCCATCAACAAGAATACGGCTGTGTTCTATATCACCGAGCAAGGCGATAACACTGAGGTCAGGCTCGAGGTCCCCGCGGGTTTTGAGACACATCTGGCAAGGGATGACTATGAGCTCAAAGACAAACAGTACTACAGCCTGTACACCTTCCAGAAGGGAATGGAATGGGACAGGTCATGCCTTGTAAATACAGTCCGTCAATCTGAGAACTTCGTCCTTACAGATGTAGCTCATCTCCAGGAGCGGGATGTAAAAATAGAGATACAGTACTGGGAAGGGGAAGAGGCATGGGCACAAAGCATGATGGAAACTACAAAGACAAGCCTTCCCATCCTGGAAAGTACCTGGGGTATGCCATTCCCCCCATCCTATGACATAAAGATAAAACAAGCCAACATTACCGAAACTGGCGGCTATGGAGGATTCAACAAAGGCAAAGCCGGCATATGGATGTTGCACACATCAAGCAATGAGATCCTCATCCACGAACTGGCCCATTACTGGACAAGGGCCTGCAACTTTGAGCAGCTCTGGATGGATGAGGGCTATGCCGACCTGTATACCTATATAGTGCTCTATGAGATAGAACCAGAGAAGGCCGTGGACAGGAAGGAGCGCTTCTTCAAAAAATATGAATCACTGAAGGCTGAGTATGACTTCCCGCTATCTGACTGGAGCATACCCCAGAATCTTGAGAAGGCCAGTGGTGTTCAAGTGGACTTCGGCTACAAAAAAGCATTCGTATTGGCATACGACCTTTACCAGGACATAGGGATTGAGAACCTGAAGAGTGGAAATCTGGGATTTGTAGCTTCAGGGTCATCGGTAAGCGAAGATATGTTCATAAATATCCTAAGCACATCTTCAGGCACCGACCTTTCTAATATCAAGACCTATATCTACTAAGGTCATGGTCATAATTGGGACAGCTCGGCTCAAGAGAAAGAGCCTGTCCCCATACGCACGCAAATATGACCTACAGAGTAAAAATGGACCACGTCCTGTTCCTCTTTTTGGAATTACTTTTTATAGATACCTTTTCCAATAGGAATTATCTGATGAGATCGTCTAATTAGCTCATATTTCATCCACTTTTAATCAGATGATCAGTTAACAATAAACGCGTGCTAAATATAACGAAAGATGTGGTTGCATCTTTTTAAATAAAAAACGCGGCACCTTTTTACAGTCCACCCCCCAGCCCCCCACCAGTCGCGCGCGTTTTTTCCGAGGCGCGGGCAGTATAAAAGAATTAACGTGAAAATGGAGTATGCTTAAAAAAAAACGATAAGCATATAAAGCGAAATGTCTGACAGACAAACTCCTGATGAATTAGAAAAGCACACATCAGGTTTATTACCATTCGGACCTATATCTTGTATGCGACTCTTTTTATATATTAAATTAATATATTATGAGTTGCTATTGTATTGCATATCATAAACATTGACACATTGAGCATCTGCAATATCCTTGCCAGTCTATGATAATATCATTGAAGATGTTGACGAAGATAAAAGAGTATTTAGGAAAAGAAATACTCATACGATGCACTCAAAATTACTACATGGAACAGGGCATCACTAAGGTAAGTAGATAGAGCCCTGAATTTAGATTAAAAGGAAAAAGGAGATACCCATGCAGGAAATTCCCGTTGACAGACGTTCGGTTGCCTATTTCTCTATGGAGATAGGGCTGGAAGAAAGAATACATACATATAGTGGCGGTCTTGGAATACTTGCCGGGGACACCATACGTTCAGCAGCTGATCTAAAAGTACCTATGATAGCAGTGACCTTGCTCTATCGCAAAGGATATTTCCATCAGCGCCTTGGTGAAGATGGCTGGCAGAACGAAGAACCTGCACCATGGAACGTGGAAGAGTTCATGGAAGAACTTAGACCAAGGGTTCAGGTCCAGGTCCATGGGAGGACCGTTTTTTTGCGTGCCTGGAAATATGATGTGGTTGGAATAGGAGGATATATTGTACCGGTGATATTCCTTGATGCTGACCTTCCTGAGAATTCACAGTGGGACAGGACCTTGACCCATCATCTTTATGGTGGGGACGAATACTATCGCCTTTGCCAGGAATTGATATTGGGAGTTGGCGGGGTCAGGATGCTTAGGAAGCTTGGCTTTAGTAAGATCCTCAGCTTCCACATGAACGAGGGACATGCAGCACTCCTTACCATGGAGCTTCTTGAGGAGGAGGCAAAGAAGGAAGGAAGGGGTTGGATCACAGAAGAGGACCGCAAAGCCGTACAGAAAAAGTGCGTGTTCACCACCCACACAATAGTGCCAGCAGGGCACGACAAGTTCTCCCTGGAGCTGGCCAAGATGATAATCACGCAAAAAGAGGATTTCTTTTCCCTGGACGGAGTACTCCATGAGAATATGCTCAACATGACCCGGCTTGCCCTGAACATGAGCAGGTACGTCAACGGTGTTGCAAAAAGGCATGGAGAAGCATCGCGGCAACTTTTCGCAGGATATTCTATCAGTTCGATCACCAATGGGATCCATGCAGGTACATGGGTGTCAGAACCATTCAGACATCTCTTTGACCAACATATCCCCATGTGGCAGCGGGATAATTTCAGTCTCCGTTATGCACTAGGCATACCAAGACAGGAGATCTGGGATGCACACATGGCCGCAAAACGAAAGCTCCTTGATTACGTATGCACTGAGACTGGGATATGTCTTGATGAAAATGTGCTTACCATAGGTTTTGCCAGGAGAGCTGCTACATATAAGAGGGCCGACCTGCTGTTCAGGGACCTTGAACGCCTCAGGAAGATAGCAGAAAGGGGAGGAAAGTTCCAGGTAATCTATTCCGGTAAGGCACATCCAAGGGACCATGGTGGAAAAGAGCTGATAAGGCGGGTCTTCCAGGCAAAGAAGAACCTTGCAGACAATATAAGTGTCGTATACCTGGAAGATTATAACATGAGCCTTGGTGCCCTTATCACAGCAGGTGTGGACATCTGGCTGAACACCCCTGAGCCACCGATGGAAGCATCGGGAACAAGCGGAATGAAGGCTGCCATCAACGGTGTGCCCAATCTGAGCGTACTGGATGGATGGTGGATAGAAGGGCACATAGAAGGCCTGACAGGATGGTCCATTGGTAATGGTATCCCTGAACAGCAAGAGTGTAGTAACATTCCAAAGGATGCAGAGTCACTATATACTAAATTGGAAAACAAGGTCTTACCTCTGTACTACAAGGACAGGGAAGGATTTATCGATGTAATGCGTCATTCAATTGCTATCAACGGTTCTTTCTTCAACACACACAGAATGATGCAAGAATACGTGCTCAATGCTTATTTCGCATGCTGAGCGCCAAGCTTCGCGGAGTGGTCTTACTCCGCGATAATATATATCCATATATAAGGAAGATGTCCAGTGGAACATAGATGTGTGAGCTTGTGACACTAAAATATAATACCTAACCATATCATGGACCTTGCTAAATACAATGTCATTTGCACTGGAAAATATGCAAGAACTGATAATATGATCCCACCTAATTGCTAAATGAAATATCTATATATGGTAAACACGATATAATAGCCTTAAGAAGTGGGGACACATGAAGAGAAATAAGAACGCATACGTCCATAGTTCCGCAAGGATATATGGATCCACTACCCTTGGAGAGAACTGTACCATCATGGAAAATGTCATATTGGGGTATCCACAACATGACATATTGCTCCACATCACGGCACAGGGAAAAGCGATAGAAGATGCAGAGAACCCTGGATGCCATATCGGTAACGATTCTTTTATCCGTGCCGGCACTACCATATTCAGTAATGTGAGAACAGGCAGTAGGTTCCGGACAGGACACAATGCCATGGTCCGGGAAAATACGAATATCGAGGATAATGTGCTCGTGGGAACCAATGTCATAATCGATGGCAATGTGACCATAGGTAACAATGTGAGCATACAAGGGAATGTTTATATCCCCACCCATGTCACCATAGAGGACAATGTCTTCATTGGACCTTGTGCGGTGCTGGCCAATGATAAGTATCCTGTCAGGGGAGAATATCAGCCATTGGGACCTATCATAAGAAAAGGGGCCAGTATAGGTGCTAATGCCACATTACTGCCCGGTGTCGAGATCGGGGAAGGAGCTGTTGTTGCAGCAGGTGCTCTTGTATCAAAGGATGTGCCTCCTTGGAAACTTGCCTTGGGATGTCCTGCAAAGGTATGCGATCTACCAGAACGGATGATGAGCCTGAATAAATTATGAAAATTTGAAAAATGCGATCGAGATAGATCTGTGAATTGAAGTGATACAATGATACTAATTGCAAAGCCACAAATCGATGAAGCCGAAATAGAGGCAGTCAGCGACGTATTGCGTTCAGGCATGATCGCCCAGGGACAACGCGTTGCAGATTTTGAAGAAGCCTTCGCTGAATTCTGTGATGTAGAGCATGCTGTCGCACTGAACTCCGGAACAGCTGCCCTACATGCAGCACTCCTTGCCTATGATATAGGACCGGGAGACGAGGTGATAACAAGTCCATTCAGTTTTGTTGCCACTGCAAATTCAGTCATGTTCACTGGTGCAAGACCGGTGTTTGCGGACATCAGACCAGATACTTTTAACATTGATCCGGAACTGGTCGCAGAGAAAATAACACCACGTACAAAGGCGATAATGCCAGTACATCTCTATGGCCAGTCAGCCGATATGGATGCACTCACAGACCTGGCAAACGACCATGGCCTATTGCTCATTGAAGATGCATGTCAGGCACATGGTGCAACATACAAAGGAAAGAAGGTAGGCTCCTTTGGCACTGGTGCTTTCAGTTTTTATCCTACAAAGAACATGACCACCAGTGAAGGTGGCATGCTTACCACCGATAGCAAGAATATAGCCGATAAGGTAAAGATGATACGGGCCCATGGTTCTGTGCAACGCTATCTGCATGAGATGCTGGGATATAACCTGCGTATGACCGATATATGCGCAGCAATTGGTCTTGTGCAGCTACAAAAGTTGGGAGCTTACACAAAAAAGAGGCAAGCAAATGCTGAAAAGCTTAGCCATGGACTTAAGGGGGCAAAGAAGATAGTATGCCCAACTGTAAAGAAAGAATGCGAGCATGTGTTCCACCAGTATACTATCCGTACCACTGCCAGGGATGAACTTGCAGCCCACCTGAACAGTAATGGCATAGGCACCGGTGTGCATTATCCACTCCCGATACACATGCAGCCATATTACAAAGGACTGGGATACAAAGATAGCATGCCCCATTCTGAGAAGGCTAGCCGCGAGGTACTTTCACTACCTGTGCATCCCCAGCTTTCAAATGAAGACCTTGACCATATCATAAAGACAATTAAAGCATGGGGCGATAAGCAATGATAAGGGTTGGCGTCATTGGTGCAGGTGCGATGGGAAGGAACCACATACGCATCTATAGCGAAATGAGCGGTGTTGAGCTTGTTGGTATTTCCGACATTGATAAGGACCTTGTGGAATCTCTTGCAAAACAGTACAAGACACAGGCATTCACAAAATATAAAGAGCTATTGTCAATGGGCCTTGACGCAGTAAGCATTGTTGTACCCACAAAGATGCACCGTGCGGTAGCTATCGACGCAATAGATGCAGGTGCGCATGTACTGGTAGAAAAACCCATTGCTGACAGCATTGAGAATGCAAAGGCGATAATAGATGCAGCTGCAGCTAAAGGCCGCTTTGTCATGGTCGGCCATATCGAGCGCTTCAATCCTGCGGTCATAAAACTTAAATCGATAATTGAATCCGGTCAGCTTGGTAAGATAGTATCCATCTCCACCACAAGGGTGGGACCCTATAATCCCAGGATAAGGGATGTGGGAGTTATCCTTGATATCGGTGTGCATGATATAGATGTGATATCATACCTCTACGATAAACGTGCCAATCAGGTATATGCTGTTGCAGGTGCCGATCTACACTCACTGGAGGACCATGCGACCATACATATGCGTTTTGGCGAAGAGTTCTCCGGACTTGTGGAAGTGAACTGGTTGACCCCTCATAAAGTGAGAAAACTTACTGCTGTAGGAGTTAGTGGTGTTGCATATCTGGACTACGTTGACCAGACAGTGGAGCTCCATGACAGTGCTTGGGTGCGTAAGGCTAAGATAGAAAAGGACGAACCTCTGAAAAATGAGCTTGCGCATTTCATAAATTGCATAATTGATGGAAAACAACCATATCCTGCAGGAGAAGATGGTATGCATGCTCTTTGCGTCGGTTTGGCTGCTATCGACTCATATAAAGGAAAGCAACTGATGCTACTATGAGCATGGGATACAATAAGACCACGAGATAATTGAATGATTATAAAATAATTAAATGTGTGATATTATGAGTAAAAACCTTGAAAACGTTCTGAAGGAAAAAGGACCCATAAAAAAAGTCGGGGTCATTGGTATGGGATATGTTGGAATCCCTGCAGCTGCATTATTTGCAGACTCGCCAAAGTTTGAGAAGGTCCTGGGATTCCAGAGAGCTTCTGCCTCATCCGGTTATAAGGTAGACATGTTGAACCGGGGAGAAAGTCCTCTTAAGGGTGAAGAGCCCGGACTTGAGGAGCTTCTATCGAAGGTGGTAAAAGCAGGTAAGTTCGAGTGTACATCCGATTTCTCCAGGATATCAGATGTGGACGCTGTGACCTTGGCCATACAGACCCCCTTTGCGGACTCAAAGGCACTTGAACCGGATTTTGGAGCATTGAAGGAAGGAATAGCCAATGTAGGGAAATACCTGCGCCCAGGCATGCTTGTAGTATTGGAATCAACAATAACCCCAGGTACTACTGATACACTGGCTCGTGAGATCCTGGAAAAGGAGTCTGGCCTTGTGGCTGGCCGGGACTTTGCGCTCGCCCATGCTCCGGAGAGAGTAATGGTGGGCAGGCTACTACGCAATATCCGTGAACATGACAGGATAGTTGGTGGAATTGATGCTCCCAGTACACAAAGGGCGGTAGAGCTCTATACACCGGTGCTGACAAAAGGCAAGGTCATCCCAATGACAGCAAGGGCCGCTGAGGTTACAAAGACCGCGGAGAACACATTCAGGGACCTGCAGATTGCAGCGGTGAACCAGCTTGCGCTCTATTGTGAGGCCATGGGTATCAACGTATACGATGTAAGGACAGGCATAGACAGCCTGAAGGGAGAAGGAATAACAAGGGCAATGCTCTGGCCTGGAGCTGGAGTAGGTGGACACTGTCTTACCAAAGATACATACCATCTGGAACGTGGTGTCAAGCTTGGTGTAGAACCACTTGATTATCCAGAAGATGCTGAGTCCATATATGTACTTGCAAGGCGTGTGAATGACTTTATGCCAGTGCATATGTTCAATCTGACAAAGGCAGCCCTTGAAAGGATCAATGTGCCAATGAAGGGTGCAAGGATAGCTATGCTTGGATGGGCCTTCCTGAATGATTCAGACGATGCCCGCAATCCACCATCTGAGCCTTACAGGGATATCGCTCAAGCTGCGGGAGCAAAGATCAGGGTGCATGACCCCCACGTGCTCCAATATCCAGACCTTGAGATATGCAAAGATGCAGATGCAGTGCTCAAGGGTGCAGATGCCATTGTCATCATGACCGGACACAAGGAATACTTTAAGTTCACCCCTGAGAAACTGAAGGCATTGACAGGAAAGAGCAAGCCTGTGATCATAGATGGAAGAAATGTCATCGACCCAGACAAGTTCATCAACGCTGGTTTTGTCTACAAGGGCATTGGCCGCGGAGACAAGAACCAACATGCACTTAAATGATAAAGCAACTACTTATGTTGCTTCTTTTTTTTCCTTTTGCTCAATCCCCATAGTATAAGGGCCAGAAAAATGAGCTGTGCCAGGATCAGACCCAGACCATTCGCTATCAGATCATGGATGCTACCTGTGCGCCCTGGTACAAAGGTCTGATGTATCTCATCACTGATACCATAGAGTATGCCTACGATAAAGGCTAGGGGAGCAGCGCCTTTTCTTAGCAGGGGTTTATCAGAATGTCTGAAGGTCAGGTGAAGACAGATACCCAGACCAAAATACATGAACATGTGGGCAACCTTATCCTTATGTGCATAGGCATACTCCACAAGGTCTGTGACAAAGAATATACCTGCCCCCTCTAGAAGATCCTGGATGGCATAGAGAAGAGGTATCTTGAATATATGGGTAGGTATCTTGATATCAGACAGTGAGGATAGATAGAAGATCATAGCTGCATACAAGATAGTAAGTGACAGGAATATGTACTTCTTGTTCTTCCTGTAATCAAAGGTCAATACTCTATTAAGTATATTCAGTAAACCCCTTGCTATGTAAAGTAGCCAAAGTACTATCCTGGCCACGTATATGTTTTCCAATAATTTTGCCATGGAGTACTTCCCTTAAGCAGTAGATAGTAATATAAACTATTCGATACGAGCATATCCAAAAAGTGGTATCGGCAAAAAGACAGGATACACATCACTGTGCCTCGATGATCCCACTCAATCCATCCTGCAGATCCATCTTTGGAGAAAAACCTATCTTTTTTGCCTTTGATATGTCTGCATAACTGTCTTTGATATCGCCAGGCATCGGGTCCTTATATTCTATGTCCACATCCAGAGCGAATGCATCCAGTACCATGTTAGCAAGCTGGGTGATATCGGTTTTCTTACCTGTACCTACGTTGAAGACCTCACCATTGGAACTTTCATCGTCCTTCAGCAGAGCTATCATATCAACTACATCGTAGGCAGAAACAAAGTCCCGGGTCTGGTTACCATCACCAAAGATGATGGGCGGCAAGCCCTGTTTTGCACGGGCGATGAATTTGGATATGACGCCGGAATATGGATTAGAGGGGTCCTGACGTGGGCTGTAGATATTGAAGGGACGGATGCTGACGGTGGGCAGGCCATAGGCCCTGTTGTACATGGTACAATACTTTTCACCACATAATTTACT
This sequence comes from uncultured Methanosarcinales archaeon, assembly GCA_964492225.1. Lineage (GTDB taxonomy): Archaea > Halobacteriota > Methanosarcinia > Methanosarcinales > Methanosarcinaceae > Methanolobus. The sequence goes on along the minus strand of CAZBJM010000013.1, from coordinate 11,270 downwards.
TGCACCATAGGGAGACATGGGGTCCTGGGGATGTAGTTCATCCACTGGAAGATATTGCGGGCTTCCATAGACTGCTGCAGAGCTCATGTAAATGAACTTGCGGACATTTCCAAGACGGGCACCTTCCAGCAGGTTGATGGTCCCAAAGACATTGTTCTGGGCATCGAACATGGGTTCCTTCATGGAATGTACCACACTTATCTGGGCAGCGGTGTGTATTATCACATCATGCTCTGAGGCCAGTTCTTTTGCCCGAGGGGAGCTTATATCATCAATTATGAGGTCCACGCCTGGAGGAGCAACAAATTTGCTTCTGGAGGACATATTATCCAAGATCGTGACATGGGAACTGGCATGTAGCATGTCGGTCAGATAACTACCTATCTGACCTAGACCGCCTGTTATCAGAATTTTTTCCATGCTCTTAATATGAAAAATATCCTATAATAATAATGCGGTTACATAAATAATACAAAAAAAATAAATTAAAAAGGATAAATTAATGGGCCATTTAGCTGACCATTAATTTCATCTGCCTGATACTTACGGACTCAACATGTCCGGTCGATGGCATGCAATGAAGGGTACAATACATCCTGTCACGTACGAAATCTTCATATACATATATCGAGCTACCACATGTTGCACACTTTGTTTCGATCATTCTCATATATACCACCTAGTATTAACTTTGACATGTAACTGCAATTGACCTAGCAGTCGGCTTTGTTCAGATGACAACACCATTCATCTTACTAATACATTGTATTGTACTACCTTATATATAAAGATGCTCACTGTGTAAATAACTCATCATAATGATGAGTATCATAAAAGACAGAACACGCACTAGACATAGCATCCTATGCTAACAAATAAGCACATGGATTGGTAGAAAACTGAAAAATAAATAGTGCCATCCCGACCAAGATGAAAAAAGATAAAAAAAAGAACGATTGGAAAAAGGATTCAGTATGATGGATCCATTCCATCTATCTGAGAAAAGGCCCTTTCTACATCCTTTTTACTTTCCACACGTTCCTTTTTCTGACGTTCGTAATTAATAGCTTCTACAGCTATCGAATATAAACTTTCAAGTTCTGCTGCGGACTCAAGGGTAAGTACAGTAAGCACCTGTGGTAGTTCGCCATTGCGCACTATTATCCCTTTGAACACCTGCCCCACACAACTTGATAACTGTTCAACTTCCGAGGAGACCTCTTCCATGCTCATGTATTTCCTATCACCTTTTATGATGATCATTGAGCGACTGGCCTCTTGATAGGCATCCGTGGAGAACAGAAGCCCTTCTGGAGAAAGTGCCTTCTTTATTACAGACTTGATGGGCATTTCGGTCTCAGCTTCATAGAAGCCAATTGTTGCAAGTCCGGCACCACCACTCATGACCGTCTTGAAATCGCCCAGATCAGTGACCATCATCATCTCACTATCAAGGGCGTCAAGCAAGAACAGAAGCCTTTTGGCTATCATATCATTGATGGTGTTGTAGGCAGATTCAACGTTACCGCCCATTTGTTTGAGGAACTGGTTGTCAGCAAGGATGATACCATCTGCGCCACTCTCACGCATATCCCTCAGACAGAAAGCAGCATTTTGCAGATACAGGGTCCCTTCTTCCCTGAAAGGAAGTATCACAAGAGCATATATTGGATAGTTGCACTTGCTCTTCAACTCTTTTATCAACATTGGTGTAAAGGAGGAGCCTGTTCCACCTGATGCAGATGTGATTATAAAGGCAACATCGAAATCTCCCCTGTCCTGGATCTGTTTCATGATCAGGGTCTTATTGTCCTCAAAGACATTCTTCCCTACATTCCTGTTGGCACCAACACCATGTAGATGAGGTGTATGTACCCTATCCTTTGCCTTGGTGAATTTCATCTCCTTAAGATCGTTCACCGCTGTGTTGATGGCGATGGTCTGGACATTGCTTTTGTATTTTTGTTGGGAATAGAATTTGGCAAAGCGACTCTTATTGCCGAATGCTTCCCTGTTGATCGCATCAAGGATACGGTTCCCACATTGACCATTCCCAATTACAAGTATGTTGAGCAAGAAAATCCTCCATTCTTTATTATAATCATCATTATATAAATAATGTGCCTAATTGAACATTAGCCTAAATAAGTCCATATCGGTCATCACAACAGCCTATCAGAACTTATATTGTCTGTGCCGATAGAACAACCAACCTGCAATGACCCCAATTACCAGCAGAGGTACCAGATACACATACAGTGGCTGCTCAAGCAGGTAGTCATACTTTCCTTCTTTCACAAATATTTCCTTAGTCACATATGTCGAACTGACCGTTTGGATAGTCGGGTCGATACCATCATTGAAATTATATGAATACTGGGCAGTTATCGTATAGGTACCTTTGTCAATGGCCTTTATGCTGAAGGGTATTTCCTTTTCCTGTTGCACTCCAAAGGACTCGAGGTAAATTGTAGGTACACCGGATAGCATCTCTATATTCTTGTCACCACTGGAATACTTCAGACCCGCTGGGACCTGAAGTGCTATCTTGACACCACTGGCCGAGGAACCTCCACTGTTTTTGATCTTTACTGTACCCTGCAGATCCCCTCTGCGATCCACCGTATATTTGTCAAATGTCGCCTGGACCTCTAGATTGGCCTTCTTGCTACTGCCTTCGACCGCTATGCTGGGTGCATTGGATATGGCTTGAGGGAGCTCGCTTCCCAGATTGTTACTATAGATAGCGGTTGCCGGGTCGATGACAAATATCCCAGGCTCAGTAGCTTTAAGAGTATATGTGTAGATAAGTCTTGTCTCGCCGCTCTCTATGGTCATTTGGCCGATAGGGGATATCAAAGTCTGCTGCAATATGAACCTGGCAGGAGTAGGATCGGAGAAGATGACCTTTGTTGCCTTGTCATCCCCGGTATTCCTCACTGTGACCTTGACGGTGACCATATCGCCCACATTTACGTTCTCGGGCTCAGCCGTCTTTATTATCTCAAGGACAGGAGTGCCAGCGAATACAGCCTCCTTATGTCCACCCTTTACAACTCCAGTGGTCTTACTATTGATAAATTTCCCATCGCTGATCGTTATCAGCAAGCTTGCCCTAGGAACTATGCCAGTATGCACGGATTGTGCAGTGATCTCCACTGTTTCCCCTTCTATGGTGAACTTAAAGGAGCTACCCACCGAAATAAGCTTATCATGAACAGGGTCCTTGCTCTTTCCTTCAAATATATGTAAGGTCACACTGTCATAGTTTGGGAACACTTCTGCCACATCGATAACAAAGTCATTGATCTGATATCCATCGCCTTCTGCTATGGTATCGTTGAACAATACCTTTCCGGATGCACTGCCTGTAGATAGTGAAAGGACAAATACAACCAGTGACATGAATGTGAGTACTTTTTTGAAATCCCTCATGTTCCCTCAAACCCTTGACCATTATAATATCAGACTATGAAATTCATTGAACCTATATGGACCTGCCAGCCATAATACGATGCAAACGGTAAGACATATGGACTAATATTCTTTTATCTATTAAATCTTGCTCTTTTGATGGGAGAGATCAAGGCTTATATCTATCCAATGGGCATGATGTATTAGCGAACCCAAGGATATCACATCTACCCCCGACAAAGCATAGCTTCCGATATCCTCTGGCCTTATTCCTCCAGATACCTCAAAAACAATATGCTCTGGCACTCCTGAACTTCTGAGGAAGCTCATTGTGGAAGCGACCTCATCTGGTCCCATATTATCCAGCATTATTATATCAGCGCCAAGTCCTGCAGCCAGTAATGCATCCTCGGCTGATTCGACCTCTATTTCTATCTTTTGTGTGAAACTTGCTTTTTTCCTTGCAGACCTTATAGCAGCCTCGATACCCATTATCTGAATGTGGTTATCCTTGATCATCACTGTATCAGAAAGACTGAAACGATGAGGGTCGCCCCCTCCGGCAATGACGGCCAGCTTCTCATATTTGCGAAGTCCTGGTGTTGTCTTGCGCGTACATGCTATCCTTACCCCCGGAGCTAATGCCGCTACCATATCCACACACGTGCGTGTCAGTGTTGCAATACCACATAAGTGCCCCAGGAAGTTCAATACCAGACGCTCGGCCCTGAGAATGGATACAGAGCTACCCTTTAGCGTGAAGATGATAGTACCACTGTTGACCTTGCTCCCATCATTGTGGATGCTTGCGGCATCGATGCCCAGATACTTGAAAAAGGACATTGCAACATCCAACCCTGCCAGGACACAGTCCTCTTTTGTGAAGATAGTGGCTTCTACTTCCATGTCAGGGACAAGGGTACAGGATACATCATTGTATCCTAGGTCCTCTTTCAGATAATACTCTATGTCTGTAATGAACATTTTCCTCTCATTTGTGCTAATGCTCTCATGTATTTATAAGCTTCCAGTTAAAACAAGGAAAAGCTACTTATGCAATCAATGTAAGCACTGGAGTAAAATTTGCGTTTTTGCACGCGATCCCATGGGGTGAAGAATGCTCAGGATAGGAGTCATCGGTTGCGGTACCATAGGCAGTGGCATATGTATGGCCATAGACAAAGGCCTTGTGAAAGCGCAACTTACAGCCATCTTTGACAGGAAGGTCGAAGATGCGGAAAAGCTAAGAGAAAAATGTCAGAACTCGATGCCGGCGCTCATGGAGCCCGCTGAGATGGCAAAGCATATCGACCTGATGGTGGAATGTGCTTCACAGGAGGCGGTCTATGATGTGGTCCCTCTTGCCCTCTCACTGGGATGCGATGTAATGATAATGAGCATCGGAGCCCTCGCTGATGACAAGCTCTTACACAAGATAGAGGATCTGGCCCTGACCAATGACTGCAGGATATACCTGCCATCTGGAGCCATTGCAGGCCTTGATGGGCTCAGATCGGCATCTATGGAAGATATATATTCTGTTACACTTACTACGCGAAAACCACCACGTGGATTTGCAGGTGCCCCCTTCGTCCTTAAGAACAAGATAGATCTTGACAGCATCACTTACCCTACCCTGCTGTTCAAAGGTCCGGCAAGCCAGGCAGTGAAGGAATTCCCTGCAAATGTCAATGTAGCTGCCACCTTGAGTGTTGCAGGAATTGGATTCGATAAGACCGAAGTGATGATAATAGCCGACCCTAATGCGACCCGCAATATACATGAGATAAGGATCAGTGGTGTCTTCGGGGATATGACCACAATTGTGGAGAACGTCCCCTCACCTATAAATCCCAGAAGCAGTTACCTTGCCCAGCTTTCTGCGATAGCGACCCTGAAAAAGATATCAAGTCCCTTTCAGATAGGAACTTGAACATGCGGCAGACATATACATATGAATGACCATTAACCAGTGATCCCATGCAGGACATAGAAAATATCATCAGAAGGATCCATGAATTAAAACAGACACGCAATGCTGTCATACTCGCCCATAACTATGCAAGGGGAGAGATACAGGACATAGCAGATTTCACTGGTGATTCACTGGGTCTAAGCCAGCAGGCCATGGAACAGGATGCCGAAGTAATTGTATTTTGTGGAGTTCACTTCATGGCAGAGAGCGCTGCTATCCTATGCCCGGATAAGACCGTGTTGCTCCCTGAAAAGTATGCAGGATGCCCTATGGCTTCCATGGTGACTGCAGATGCACTGCGTGAAGAGAAAAAGAAATATCCTGAGGCTGCTGTTGTATGCTACGTTAATTCCACAGCCGATGTCAAGGCAGAGAGTGATATATGTTGCACATCGGCCAATGCTATCGATGTTGTCAATTCACTTGAAGAGGATCTCATCCTTTTTGTCCCGGATAGGAACCTTGCCAACTATGTCGCCCATAATTCAAGCAAGACCATAATACCATGGGATGGATACTGCCCAACCCACAATCAGATACTTGTGAGCGATATTAGCAGGGCAAGACATGAACACCCTGATGCTCAGATACTAGCCCACCCGGAATGCCGCAAGGAAATACTTGAGCTCTCTGACCATATCTTCAGTACTACAGGCATGTTGCAACACGTTGAAAGATCTAAAGATGAAAAGTTTATCATCGTGACAGAAAAAGGCATACTCCATAAACTGGAGAAGGACAATCCAGATAAATGCTTCTATCATGCTTCAGAGTTTGCTGTATGCCCAGAGATGAAAGCCATAGACCTTGAGACCTTGCTGTCCAGCCTGGAGAACATGCAACATGTCATATCGGTCCCTGAAGACATACGATATCGTGCAGGACTTGCACTGGACCGCATGCTTGCTGTCAAAAGGAAACGATGACTGGAGAACAGAGATCAATGAAAGCATATCTTGAACTGATGCGTTACAAGAATTGCATCATGGCTGCTCTAGCTGCAACTATCGGCGTGTTCATTGCATTCGGCATCGTTCATGCATCAACACCTGAAATCGTCTATCCTATAAAGGACTCCATACTTGTGTTCCTTACCGTACTGCTAATAACAGGTGCAGGTAACGCTATCAATGACTATTGTGATATAAACATAGACCGGATAAATAAACCATCAAGGCCGATACCTTCTGGAAGAGTTAGCATTCAGGCAGCCCGTTACTTTTCACTGCTACTGTTTGCAACAGGTTGTGCCTCTGCTTTCCTCATCAACCTACAATGTGGTCAGATAGCGCTTTTCAATTCTATCCTCTTGATATATTATGCAAGGACACTTAAACGCACGGTCTTTTTTGGGAACCTGGCCGTTGGGTACCTTACAGGATCGACATTTCTCTTTGGAGGTGCTGTGTTCTTTGAAAATGGAGGGATGAAGGCTGTGTTCATACTCTTCCTACTTGCAACTCTTTCAACCATTTCAAGGGAAATAGTCAAGGATATCGAGGATATGGAGGGCGATAGAATGGATGGCGCACGCACTCTGCCCATAGCCTATGGTCCAAAGATATCTGCTTTGATCGCATCATTGCTAGGCTTTATAGCAGTACTGGCAAGCCCTTTGCCATACCTCAATGGCATGATGGACATCAGCTACCTATACATCGTAGCAATTGCTGACCTGCTCTTTGTCCTAGCAGTATACAAAATAATGATAAAAAAAGACCCATCAAGCTCATCTTCTATGTTCAAGATGGCAATGCTATTTGCTCTGATATCGTTCCTTGCCGGCGCCTGAGTCAAGAACTGGACGGGGATCACTTCGATCTTATCTGTTGTTCAATGGCATCCTTCCAGCTGAGGGCATCGTCAACATCGAATATATGTTTGCTTACTTCGTCCTGGGACTCAAATACAACTATCCTGTCAGCTCTAAAAAAACCTTCATTTGCCTTGACTGACACTATCTTTGTAAGAAGGATATCTTCCTGTTCACTATTATCCATATCAATGAATGTCAACCTCTTATTTGTAAGCACAAGCATAGAAGCTCCCCTTTTCATAGAGCGGAGAATATGCTCACCACGCACATATCCGGGTCTGATACTATCAAGCTGATCAAGTATCCGGTCTTTTCTTCTTGAGCTTAATGAATATATCCTGAATTGTTTCTGCCCGACAAGAAGATAGAAGGATTGTTGCTCAACATGCACACCTATCAGATCCTTAAGTTCAATACGCAGGACTATATCTGACTTTCCTGTAAAGAATCCTGAAGGCCTTCTGAAAAAGATGTTCTTGTTGCTTATCAGCATTAGCATTTTCTCCTGATCCAAAAGCACAGCCTCTTCAGCAAATATTTCCTCCCCCCTTCTCAATATCGCCAAAGGATCATGATCATGAACATACTCATTTTCAATTTCAATATCATTATGCTCTTTTGCATCCTTTGGGATATAATGGTTCATCATCTCGACAAGAAGATTACCATCTATAAGCTTAACATTGTGTTCAGCTGCCTCGTCCTGTCCCTCTTTTGTAAAACCAGAAGTGGTTACAATGATTACACCGTCCACCCTATCCCTATATCTCAAACTGCTATATTCTCTGACAATCTTTACACCAACCGGTTCTGCATATCTCTTTGCCTGAACTATCCAGGAATGGCTAAGACCAAAATGAAGGATGCGTATTATGAGGTCAATACCCCGATCATGGGAATATTGTGTCTCTTCCACTGCATAGCCCATCTTTCTAAAAAGCTGTGCCAGTAATCTTTCAAAATCATAAGGATCGATATCCTGTAATTGCCCGACAGACCATTTTTCCATTACTTTCATGCATCTCCAATCCCTGGCAGACAGCATCCGGAATACGAAATGGCCATGCTTGTAATCGTATGGGTCTTTTCCCTTTTTTCTGTCATGGGATAAGTTATAGCTATTGAACTATTTTAATGTAAACCATCATGAGACCATCGGATAATATCGAATAAAAACCCATTCACCCATAATTAGCACAAATTTTTACGAAACTCTTTTATTTTTGACAGACTCCATCATCTAATTGATACTTTTTATCTAATAGACCATCCGTCTTTCCTGGAATTTCATTAATCCCGTCAGACTTCTTCATATACTACACAAGTTTCGATGGCTATGGCTACTCAATTTTACAAATCTCTTGATATTTACCACAATTCCAGTTAAGATTGCCTGAACATTTAGCTTTTCTATTCCCCTGAACTTTGCTCTTTCAAGTCCATGAAATCTTTTCATCTCACCTTGTTTTGGTTCTATGTGTGCTCTCATCTTCATATCGTCTTTATACTCCGGAGATCTACTGTATCTAATGATAGCGATTACATGACAAAGAAAGCAGGAATAATAACACAACTGACCTAAATATCATGTACAGTGGGTGAACTTATCCGACGGTCTCATCATATAATACTTATTATGAATAGAATAGATCCTTATTCAAGTCTGCATCGGAATGTTAGATATTGGTTATGTATGATCATTACACAACCATGCAAAACCTTAAGTCAATTAAGCGTCTAATAGTATAAAGTAAAACTATAAAAGTGCCAAGAAGAACAATATAATCCTGTGGCATCTGTGCAACCCTGAAACGAAGATAAGCAGAAGGAGAGTGAACATGTGGATGAACTAAACGCCTTAAGACAAAAAAGAATGGACCTCCTTAAAAAAGAGCTACACAAACGTGAGTATCCTGGTGAAGCTCTGGAGGTGGATGGTACCACTTTTGATGAACTTGTGAGCAGATATCCATTGCTTGTTGTGGACTGTTGGGCACCATGGTGTGCACCTTGTCGTATGCTTTCACCAGTGATAGATAAACTGGCAACAGAACTTCAGGGAAAGGTTGTTTTTGGAAAGCTTAATGTAGATAACAATAAGGCAATTGCAGCCAGATACTCCATAACGAGTATACCGGCTCTACTTGTCTTCAAGAATGGAAAGCTTGTGGACCGTATCATAGGAGCGGTACCTGAGCAAATGATAGTTCAAAGACTGCAACCATTAATGTGAGGAATAACAATGGCATTAAAACCAAGGATAGTAGAAAGCCCTTCAGTACGCCTTATAGACCTGAAGTCAAAACCTTATTTCATAGTAGCTTCTGTGGAAGTAGGTAACACCACCACAAAATGTATACTGACTGCAACAAATCTGGAGGATGGTAAGACCCGTCTTGTGACCAAGACCGTAAGTATGACAAGGGACGTACGCCCACCCAAGGATGGGGAGGAAGTATTCGGACGGACCCTCAACGGTGTTGAACTCACACGTCAGTCTGTTGCTGAGCTAGTACGCGATACCCTGATAGGAGCAGTCAAACAGGCAAATCTCGATATCAAGGAAGATATCCATTTTGTAGTAAGGTCTACTGGTGTAGTTGCCGGTTTTGATGCCCCGGACGAAGTTGGGGAATTCATAAAGGCCCTGGCAGATGGCTGTCTCATGGCAGGGGTTCCACCAAACAGGATGACGCCACCCATGGGTATTGGTAACATCCCCGAGAAGTTCCGTAAGCATACCAAACTAGAACATGTGGTGTTCGATGGAGCTGTAGCCAGTGTCACGCCACCAACAGGGGCAACAGGTGTTGAAATTGTTGCAAATGAGATGGAAGGAGAACTTGCAACGGCGGGTATAAAGGAAGGGGCAAAGTGGGCTGAAGTGGATTTCCGCAACCCCTGCATATCGATAGACTTTGGTACCACCCTGGATGGAAGGATCATCAGTAAGGACGCACCATATGCAAAGACAATAGGTAACTTCTGTGGATTTGCAGGTGCTATTCCCGATGCCATCATCAAGGGCACAGGACTTGTGGACAAAAAGAAAGGTACAGCCCTTGATATCTCAGAGAAGACATCCCTGGATATGCTGACCATGAAGCTCAAGGCCAAAGCCATCAACGAATATATCGAAAAGATAAACAGTTTGATCATAATAGAAAAAGTGCCAGAGCATCGTACAAGGTATGGAAGTGTACCGGTTAACTCAGATGCAGCCGATGCCATTGGTGTGATATTGATAGGATGCGATGTTGGCGAAAATGGTACTGACCTGGATAAGTTATCGGAGATAGGCAAGGAGGTCTATGAGAAGCATAACCTAAAGGTGCTCTTTGCCGTCATTGATGGGGTCATGGCAAAAGTGGTCCAACGTTTGATCAAGGTTGCACAGGATGAGGGACTTGTCTATGAGGATTCGGCTATAGGTATCACCGGACGGGCTGGGATCACTGGGGACAAGCCAAAACTAATTCTGGAGCGCTTGCATGAGTTGGGTATAAATCAGAATATAGATGAGAATGTGGTCTTTGTAGATGATGGTCTTGCAAGGGGCGCTGCTGTCATGGCACGATGCATGAACTCCATGGGTACAGCCTTCAATCCTATAGGTGGTCACAGAGGCGGCAAGTGCATTATTGGACAACGCATGAAGTTACAGAAGAAGTAAAAGGACGAAAGGATAAATAAAATAACAGTGGCTGAGCCACTAATTCTATATCTAAGGGGTGGGAACACGTGCCAATATCAGCATCTGTTCTTTTTTTCCCGCCTTCTCATTTCTTTCTCAAATTCCAGTTCATGCTTCTCTTTGGCTCTGTCATGTCTGTTTACTTTCATATTTTTCAAGGTCATACCTCACGGGACATGAAATGGTCAACAAATGCTGTTCAAAACGGTCTGGAAAAATAAAAAATGCTACTTCAGCCTCTACCTCATGTAAGTTTTGTTAAAAACCATTTGGACGAACATAAATATAAAGCTTTTGTCTCCTGTTCAGGTAATATAATGAGATCGTCTAATTAGCTCATATTTCCTCCATTTCTGATCAGATGATCAATT
>CAZBJM010000012.1:28747-38431 GCA_964492225.1 uncultured Methanosarcinales archaeon | reverse complement strand
AAGGCATACATCATATTTATACCTTACGACCCGGGGGCCGAAGGGAAATAGATGAGAACCTTTCACGATGGTCCGATGGTAACAAACCACATTTCATCGCGGACTTAAGACATTAGCATTAATCCGATATAAAGCTTGTGATTAACCCATCGATCTACAAAAATGAACTATGATACAAAGACCACCTTGATGATCTTGTGTCTCAGCCATTGCATCTTGCAGGAATCCTGTAAAAGAGGTTAAGATATATAAACGTAGCGCGCCAGCCCAAACCGATAGATGAGCTTGTCCAATTCGCTCATATTTCCTCCATTTCTTATTAAATGATAAATTAACAATAAACGCGTGCTAGATCTATAACGAAAAACACGGTTGCATTTTTATAATGAAATACACGGCACCTTCTTACACAACCTCCGGCTCGCCGGCAGTCGCGCGCGTTTTCCCCTAGGGGCGGACAGAATATAGAAGTTAACGTAAAAAAAGGAATATGCTTAAAAAAAGCGACACGAATATAAAGCGAAATTCTGATCAGACAAACTCAGAAGAACTTGCCTAATTGACATATTTCAACGATTTATGATAAGACGACCTTTCAAAATATCAAAACCGCGTGCACTTTTGAGATCAGACATGAGCTCGCCGCCACACGCGTGCGTATTTACCGAGGTCCGGACCTATTATTTGAATGAACGCAGAAAACCCACAAGTGATAACCTGCAACCCCTCCATTGAACTGGTCGACCCCGCATATGATATAACCCAAGTTTGACAGTACTTTCAGGCATTGGCCAAAGTATCGCCTAATGGGTATGTTTTGTGCAGTTTGGACCATGTGACGGGAGATCATGCGCGCACGATGCCTGCCGCCTGGTGTGGCGATACTTTGACCCGGACCGATGACCGAAAATGGAAACGGCATAAAGTAGCTATCAATAAGGATGCTGACCTTAGAGATATGAAGAGTAAAACTGTCAAACTCAGGATATAAAGAAACTACAACTGAGATAAAAATATAGCCGGAAATACATAACCGGAAGCATGTACGCAACATTTAACAACAAATGGAACAATAGCACTAATTGAAGTGATCGAACTAACAACAACCAACCCAAGAGAGGAATATCACTGCAGAGAAGAAATGAGACAGAAGAGAACCCGGAGAACGCAATAACCAGGGTCAGAACTCCCCGCCGGGAAAACAATGAAGTGCTGGCAATAGTTGAGAACATGATGGGAGCAAACAGAGTAAAACTCCGATGCATGGACGGTGTTGTAAGAATGGGAAGAATACCGGGATCCATGAAAAAAAAGACATGGATACGGGAAGGTGACATCGTGATAGCAGTACCATGGGACATCCAGAATGAAAAGGCAGACGTCATCTGGAAATACACTCGTCCACAGGTAAACTGGCTGGAGCGTAAAGGATTCCTTAAAGGATAAGAACATGAAAAAGGACGTAACAAAGAAAGTGCAACGCATAGATACACTTGTCGACAAAGACCGCATGCGCCGCAAAGACAGCGATGCACTTAAAGTTACAGAGAACGTATTCGACGATGCTACCCTCCGGACACTCTACACCATTGTCAACAAAGGGATAATAAAAGCCCTTGGGGGCCCCATAAGCACTGGGAAAGAGGCAAATGTGTTCCTGGCCGAAGGAGAGGACAGGATCCTAGCCATCAAGATATATAGGATATCATCGGGCACCTTCGATGCAATGGAAGAGTATATACTAGGAGACCCCAGGTTTCGTAACATAAGACACTCCAAAAGAGATATCATATTCGCATGGACCAAAAAAGAGCATCGGAACCTGGAACGAGCCATTGAGGCAGGTGTAAAAGTACCCCTGCCCATAATATCAGAACGCAACGTCCTTGTAATGGAATTCATGGGACAGGGAGAAAGGCCATATCCACAACTCCGAGAAGCTGGCCTTGAAAAAGATGATGCAAGAGCAGTGTTTAAGACCATTGTAAAATATATAGGCTTGCTGTATGTGAAGGCAAGCCTTGTGCATGGGGACCTGAGCGAATACAATATCCTGATGAACCCTGAAACAAAAGAACCCATAATAATAGACATGGGACAGTCCGTCACACCAGAACACCCAAGAGCACAACAATTCCTGCAAAGGGACCTGGAGAACATCGTACGTTACTTTAAAAAATATGATATACAAGCGGACCCTGAAAAGCTCTACCAGGACCTACGCGAGGCAAAAGAGAAAAGCCTGAACGAAAAAGGAGCAGACGAAACACAAAAACAAGAGGAATGATCACAATGACACATATAAAAGTTCCAAAAGACAGGATCGGCGCCATCATAGGTCCAAAGGGAAGTGTAAAACAACTAATAGAAAGTAAATCCGGTGCTGAACTGAACATCGATAGTGAAGAAGGGGTAGTAGAAGTCATCCCAGGTAGCGAACCCATAGGTGCAATGCGGGCGATAGAAGTTGTAAATGCTATAGCAAGAGGCTTCAATCCAGAAAAGACAATAGCCATGCTCGATGATGACCTCCTGATGCTTGAAGTGATCGACCTCTCCCGGATAACCGATAGCCAAAAAGACCTGTTGCGTCTGAAGGGGCGTATCATAGGCAAAGGAGGCAAGACAAGAGAAATAACCGAAAGGCTCATTGGTGTCAAGATATCGGTCTATGGAAAGACCATAAGCATAATCGGAGGACCCGAACAGAACCAGATAGCAAAGACATCTATAGAAATGCTCATAAACGGAGCATCCCATGGAAGTGTCTATAGTTTCCTGGAAAAGAAAAGACAGGAGCTCATACAAACCAGGATGGACTACTACGGTCAATAAAATATAGTAAAATATATAAATGAGTCAGGGCGATATAGAACAGGTGTATAAATGAGAGGCATTCTGACCAGGTCTGAAATAAAGATGCATGCCATCTTCCTGTTGATCCTGTTGCCGATGGCTGTGCTCTGCTACAATAAAGAGCTCCATATTGGCAAAATATCATCGTTCTGGCTCATGCTCATGCTCATCCTGATGCCGATAGCATCGTATATCGAGATACCCATCATTACATTCCGTTCATTGAAGAACGAAGAGCTTTCAAGGTTTGCACCAATGATGGAAGAGATATATGGCGTCCCTGTGGTCGAAGAGCTCGCCGCGTACAAGGGAAGGGTCTTCAATACAACGGTTACACTGAACCTGGGAGGCGCCCTAATACCAATTCTGGCCATAGTGTACCTATTGCTCACACAGCCAGACAATACTGCCATTCAAATAATGCTCATCACCATAGTAGCCGTCACATTGCTGGCAAACATGGTAAGTGGCGTTGGTATCGTCGTTCCGGACTACATTGGAATGATCCCAATACCTTTTGCCCTTATAGTAGCACCCCAGAACCTAGCATCCATTGTATTCATTGCAGGCATAGGAGGCATACTTCTTGGCACAATGACCCTGACGGCCACATTCAACAAAGAGAAATATGGCAGCGCCTTTATGAACATAGGCGGTGCCGGAAGCTTTAAGGCCATTTATATAACAGCATTGATAGCAAGTCTACTATCATATTTCACCTGAGGAGTCCCCCAAAGGAGAACCTGTCCTTTCTGCCCTGCGCCGTTCTATCTTTGCTTGCAAGACATTGGAGGGGATGTTCAATGCCCGATATTTGGCTATACCTGACTTTGTGAACCTGAAAGGTTGAGGCGTATGGTCCACACGGGTTGCCCTCATCTTCTGTATGGCCATGACAGGCATGGGCGTTGTATCGATATCATTGGTCTGGATGAAGTCCAGGAAAATCACACCATCCCCCATAAAATCGAAATCATCGAACTCCTTCTTTTCGATACCATGGGTCTTTTCCGTAATGAGCAATGAAGTGATCATGTCCTTTTTGAGTTGCCTATGGAGGGCACGCCAGGAAGTGGATGTCCTAAAGTCCCCTGGTGCTGTGAACACATTCAATGAATCAAAGACGACCCGGTCAGGCTTATGGGAATCGATTATCTCGACCATCTCCTCAGAGGTCAGCATAGAGATACCGAAGATCTCAAGATAACCATCATCGATGTATTTTCCAACATCCCATCCAAATCTGGCAAAATGTTGCACCAATTGTTGCGCCCTTTCCTCGAAGGAGAAGAAGATGCATTTCTCCGCATTCTTCACACCCTCCATGAGATATTGCATGGAAAAGGTGGTCTTACCAGTACCAGGAGGTCCTGTGATGACAACCGAGAACCCCTTAGGAAAGCCACCTTCCAGGAATTCGTCAAGGCCGGGGATGCCCGTGCTCACACGCTTTATAAGGCGGTCAATGCTCTGTGTATCTAATTTAGCCCTGAAACGTGTAGCATCTAGATTAAGGAGAGCCTTCTCAAGCACAAGGTTCTTTGCACCAAGTTCTTTTTCATACCTGTCGAGGACTCTTATAGCGTCAGCACTTAATGTAGTATGAATGGGGAATTTTGTTTTCATCACACCACCGTACATATAATATATGCCATTATATATTTAAAATGATTGTCCAAACACCGCATTGCACCTCAGGCATCCATCCCGTCATCAGTATCATCTTCCACTTCTTCATCCTCCC
This sequence comes from uncultured Methanosarcinales archaeon, assembly GCA_964492225.1. Lineage (GTDB taxonomy): Archaea > Halobacteriota > Methanosarcinia > Methanosarcinales > Methanosarcinaceae > Methanolobus. The sequence goes on along the minus strand of CAZBJM010000012.1, from coordinate 33,831 downwards.
CCACCAAGAGACCATTACCTGGAATGAACCTGCCCCTTCCACGCGGAACAACGATCTCCCCATCCCACACGACCTCTCCCCGAGCTATGGTATATTCTGGGAAAATAGCTTCCATTCCCTCAAAGGGAGTCCATCCAGCCTTACTATGCAAACGATCCCCTTTTATAACGGTCTCATTCCTTGTGTTCACTATCACCAGATCTGCATCATATCCTTCGGCAAAGACACCTTTTGAGCATTGATCAAGACCAAATATCCGGGCAGCATTCCTACTTGTGACATCGATCATCTTCTCCAGTGGGAAAAGGTTCCTCTTGACCGCAAGCAACATAAGAGGTAACAAGGTCTCGACACCCGGGACCCCTGAAGGCGCTTCTTTTATATTTGCCCCTTTTTCTGCCTCTGTGTGAGGGGCATGGTCAGAGGCAACAATGTCGATGGTACCATCATTCAATCCATTCATAAGGGCCTTTATATCATGCCTGCCCCGAAGCGGTGGATTCATCTTACCAAAAGAACCAAGGCGCTCATAGTCCTTGGAAGAAAGGAAAAGGTGATGAGGAGTGACCTCACAAGTGACTGGAGAAGATAAAGAAGAAGTTTGAGCAATATATTTCTCCTTGCGGACCAAACCTACGGTCTCCAGAGCACTCACGTGGCATATGTGCGCATGCATATTGTGCTTCTTCACAAGACCAAGGACCTTTTCGACCGCAAGGGCCTCACAAAGGTTAGGTCTCGACCTGGAATGGGATACCGGGGACATGTCGTTCTTAAGAAGGGCTTCATACTCAAGCCGAATAGCCTCATCCTCTGCATGGACACATGCAAGGGCACCAAGGTCCCGGATGACAGGCAATGCTTCATCAAGGGTAGCTTCATTGATATTGAGCTCACCCGTGGACTGGGCCATGAATATCTCACCAAAGGCAAAAACACCAAGCTCCCAAAGTTCTGAGAGCATGTCTATGTTCCCTGAGACACCGCCATTTATACCAAAATCTATAATGGACCTGCGTTTTGCAAGTTTCAGCTTCTCCCTGAAGGACCTACGGTTGGTAGTTGGGGGAATTGTATTTGGATGCTCGAGGACAGTAGTAATACCTCCAGCTGCCGCAGAGCATGAACCTGTATACCAGTCCTCTTTTTCAGTCAAACCGGGATCTCGGAAATGAACATGTACATCGATACCTGCCGGTAAGGTCAAAGCGCCCCCTGCCTCAATAACCTGATCCAGTCTTTGGATATCTATCTGCTTCCCGATCTTTGCTATCTTCCCGTCCCTTACAAGTACATCAGCGGGCTGAAGATAATTGTTGAAGAAAATCCTTGTATCCTTTATCAGAATATCTGGCATAGTACATGATTATATCATTCAGTATATAAGCATGTTTGATTGAACAGTGTAAAATGATGAAGAGGATACATAGGTACACAAGTTAAGTATATAGGGAAAATAGGCATAGAGGATATTTAGTAATGATATATACAATAAAGACAGAAGCCTTATGTACCGTATCCGTGTAGGTTCACTGATTAAACTGGAACACCAGGAGTAAACATAAAGGAGAAGCATAAAGATGTCTGAAAGAACATTGAAGGCAATTTCTATTTATTTATTAGCATTTTTGCTCATTGCAGCCGTATTCACTGGAATAGGATGCACAGAAAAAGAACAAGGGACTGGTACACAGACCCCGGCACAGACCACAAGTATAACCGTAAAGGGATCTGACACTGTATTACCCCTTACTCAAGCTGAAGCTGAAGACTATATGGCAGCTAACCCTTCTGCAAGGGTAACTGTCATTGGTGGTGGCTCTGGTGTTGGAATTGCGGCACTCATCGATGGAGAGATAGAGATCGCAATGGCATCAAGAGAAATGAAGGGCTCGGAGATAGAGAAGGCAAAGAAGAATGGAATAGAGCCTATGGAACACACGATCGCCTGGGATGGGATCGTTGTTACAGTAAATCCAAGTAACCCCGTATCAAAACTTACCTATAAACAGCTTCAGGGAATATATGACGGAAATATCAGCAACTGGAAAGACGTCGGAGGAGAAGACAGACCTATTGCAGTAATAACCCGTGACAGCAGTTCAGGTACCTATGAATATTTCAAAGAGGAGATCCTCGTTGACAGGGAATATCGCCCTGATGCACTGGCACAGCCAGCAACTGGTGGAGTAGTGCAAGAGATCTCAAGGAACAAGGGAGCTATCGGATACATAGGATTTGCTTACCTTGACAACACTATAAAGGCTGTGGCCCTTGATGAAGGAAAAGGCTACTCAGAAGCGACCGAAGAGAATATCCTGAGTGGAAAATACCCACTGGCAAGGCCCCTCTATTACTACACCAATGGTACTCCCCAGGGAGCAGCCAAGGAATTCATAGACTTTGTCCAAGGCCCTGTGGGTCAAGCCGTAGTCTCTGAAATTGGCTACTTCCCTGTAAAGAAGTAAAAAAAAGGAGTGTAGATGTCAAAAAGAAGAAGAATGGAGAAGAGGACAGAACGCCTCCTCCTTATGTCTGCAGTGGTGGCTGTACTTGCTCTTTTCCTTCTCTGTATCTTTCTGTTCAAGGACGGTATCCTTTTATTTAGGGATTACCCCCTTAGCAGTTTTCTGACCGAAAAAAGCTGGTACCCTACGTCTGCCAATCCGCGCTTTGGACTTTTACCACTTTTACTTGGTTCCATGCTGGTCACTGCTGGAGCCATTATATTTGCAGTCCCCCTTGGCATTGCTTCAGCGATATACATCTCTGAACTTGCACACCCAACGGTAGCAAATATCCTGAAGCCATTCACAGAACTGCTATCAGGCATCCCATCGGTAGTCTTTGGGTTCTTTGGCCTTGTAGTACTTGTGCCAATACTCCAGGACGCCCTTGACCTACGTACAGGCCAGACTGCACTCGTGGGAGCTATTATGTTGGGCATGATGGCATTGCCAACTATAATCTCCATATCCGAGGATGCCATAAGCTCAGTGCCAAGGTCCTTAAGAGAGGGATCCCTTGCCCTGGGTGCAACAAAATGGCAGACCATTAAAAAGGTGACAGTACCTGCCGCACTTTCCGGAATATCAGCGGCGGTAATGCTTGGTATTGGTCGTGCCATCGGAGAGACCATGACAGTAATGATGGTCACAGGGAACACGGCCATAATACCAACGTCCATTTCAAGCATCTTTGAACCGGTCAGGACTATGACAGCAACAATTGCACTGGAAATGGGAGAGGTGCCACAGGGAAGTGACCACTACCACGCACTCTTTGCCATAGGTTCTGTGCTGTTCATCACGACCTTTATGATAAATATCGTTGCTTCACACATAAAAAACAAATATAAGTTCAAACTGTGATAACATGTCCCAAAATGCAAAGTTCAATGAAAAGATAGCTTTCACTTTACTGAGAATGGCAATGGGACTTGTAGTGCTCATGGTCATTGTCATTATAGCATACATCGTCCTCAATGGTTACAAGGTCATAAGCATTGATTTTCTGACCAGTATGCCAACGAACAGGATGACAGCAGGTGGTATCTATCCTGCTCTTGTGGGTACACTTTACCTGATAATAGGTTCGATGTCTGTTGCCCTTCCCCTTGGGATATTGGCTGCCATCTATCTGAATGAATATGCAAGACCTGGAAAGTTAACCTGGACCATTGACATGGCCATAAATAACCTTGCCGGTACACCATCGGTAGTATTTGGGCTCTTTGGGCTTGCAATGTTTGTGAAATATATGGGATTTGGCCCATCCATCCTTTCAGCATCCCTTACATTGGCCCTGCTCATCCTGCCGGTAATAATACGGACCAGCCAGGAAGCACTGATAACGGTCCCTTCAGGATATCGTGAGGCATCACTTGCCCTGGGAGTAACAAAATGGGAGACCATCTATAGAGTGGTGCTTCCTGTTGCAACACCCGGTATCATAACAGGTGCTGTGTTGAGCATAGGTAGGGTCGCCGGGGAGACCGCGCCCATCCTCCTGACCGGAGCAGCATACTTCCTGCCAAGGTTGCCTGAATCGATATACTCACAGTTCATGGCCCTCCCATACCACTTGTTCGTACTTGCAACAGCAGGTACCAATATCACACAGACACGTCCGATACAATATGGAACAGCATTGATACTGCTATTGATAGTGCTTGGTGTGGACCTGATAGTAATATACATACGAGATCATTACAGGAAAAAAATGCGTAGATAAGTGAAGAGAGATACCCGAGGTAACACTTGTGACAAATGATTTGAAAAACAATACTGAGATAGAAGTAAGGGGGCTCAACCTGTGGTATGGTACGAATCATGCCTTACACAATATCTCAATGGACATACCCAGGAACAGCGTGACTGCATTCATAGGACCTTCGGGTTGCGGCAAGTCTACATTCCTGAGGTGTTTTAACCGAATGAACGACCTCATCCCAAACTGTAGGATAGAAGGTAGCATAACCATCAATGGAGAGGACATATATAAAAAAGAGATAGACGTGGTAGACCTACGGAAAAAGGTTGGGATGGTATTCCAGAAGCCAAATCCCTTCCCGATGTCCATACACGATAATGTTGCATATGGCCCCCGCATCCATGGTGCGCCTAAAAAGGAAATAGGCAACATCGTTGAAGATGCACTCAGATCTGGTGCCCTATGGGACGAGGTCTCCGAAAGATTGAATGCATCTGCACTTGATCTGAGTGGTGGACAGCAACAGAGACTGTGCATCGCCAGGACCCTTGCAGTAAAGCCTGAGGTCATACTCTTTGATGAGCCCTGCAGTGCACTTGACCCCATATCCACTAACAAAGTAGAGGACTTGATACTAGAGCTTAAAAAGCATTACACCATAGTAATAGTAACCCATAATATGCAACAAGCCGCAAGGATATCTGACCATACGGCATTCTTCCTCCTGGGAGACCTGGTGGAGTTTGGAAAGACCGAGCAGATATTCGAAAGCCCGCGCAAGAAAGAAACAGAAGATTATATAACAGGAAGGTTCGGCTAACAATGACACGCACACAGTACCACCACGATCTGGAGACCCTAAAGACAATGAT
>CAZBJM010000012.1:0-28647 GCA_964492225.1 uncultured Methanosarcinales archaeon | reverse complement strand
TTGGAGTCATAGTCGAGGCTGGCCAGGTTCACATCGAAGGCATCCAGTATCCGCTCAACTGGCGGTAGTACCTGTTTCTTGATATAATAGTCCACATCTATGGGGATGTTGTGCTCCCGGACATATTCTGGGTCTTCTGCACGGCTGACGAAAAGGTCCTTGCCTGCAATGATGACAAAGGGTATACGCTCCCCAACAGCCGGTGGAGAACCCGTACGCTCCTCTATCTTCTCTACAACAGTAAGATGCGGTTGCCTGTTCTTATAGCGAGATGCGTTCTTTGAGAACATGCGGGTCATTGTGAGGTCATCGATGATCTCTTTATCATTACGGACATCGATGTTCCTGACCCGGTCCACGACCTCACGGACATAGCTTACAGCAGCACCTACATTACCTTCCTTGAGCACAAGTTCAAGTACATGGTTCAAGGTCTTGGAAGTTAGCTCACACCAATCCCTTCTGACGGTTTCCATACCTTTGACCTTTATGGAGTCGTTCCAGCCATCAATGGCACGCTCAAAGACCCATATTGCATAACGTTTCTTTGCAAGGAAGATCCCGCGCCTTGCGATTGATTCAAACTCAAGTTCCATGGGGTCTGGTAATGTAGCTGATACAAAGGCCGCTATCTTGCTACCCGTTAGCCATATGTCATCCATGGTCATTTCGCTCCTAGAGCTACATTGGACAAAGACACTATCAGTATCCCCATAGACCACAGAAAGTGAGAGTATCTTGTCACCCGGTTCTGGAGCGTCTATATCCTCGGTAAAAAGTGCAGTATTGTTCCTCAATATGACACGACTTATAGTGCCATTGATGAGGGCACGGGTATTAAGGATGTTCTCCCTGCCGTAACTTGTGACAGCATTGGCAAGTGGGAGACTGTAGAGCCTTGCCCTGGTGTAGCCAGAATAACCATAGAAGCTGTTGAGCAGTATCTTAAGCGCAAGCTGGGTGGCATCAAGGACACGATGCTCTTCATCGGTGGCCGCAGCCCTCATGCGCTTTTTGGTGGCAGAGCGCCTGGTGAGGAGATACTCCAGAATGGATGGCATGATACCTTTGAAGACATCAGCGGGCACGAACTCGCCGCCAGATGGTGGCTTTATAGTTTCACCGGAGGGGCGGTCCTTTTCTATGACCGTGGTATAGCATAGGTTGTGTGCCATCATTATGGTCGGATATAGCGATTTGTAGTCCATTATGATGATGTTCTCAAGCAATCCTTTCCGAGGCTCGAGTACCTCGCCCCCTTTGAGGCCTTCGCTGTTGATGTTCCTGAAATTGACCTCATCGTCTGAGGGTTTGGGGGGGATGACACGGTTGTGCTTGCCGTATTCTCTGAGCAAGAGGTTATCCACCATTGAGGTCTGCCCTCCTTCCACCACCTCCTGTAACAAGGAGCCACTTACCTGTGCCACTGCAATGTATTTATCAAGTAGCCTGAGCCTGAGGAACAATTCGAGTGCAAGCTCAGAGTCGCGTTGCGCATAGTCGATGAAACGGAGTAGCCTCTCACCATTGTCGTTCCAATGCTCTTCCATCTCAGATGGGGCAACATCCAGTTTCTCCATGTCCAGAAGCTCTTTTGCCACGTTGCGCAAGGTGTAGCGCTTCAGGCTGAACTGGGAACGTATCAGTGGTAGGGCATCCACGACCACCCTGCCGGGCATTGTTATCATTGTACGAAGGCCTATCTTGCGATAGCTCAGCAATCTGCCATCCCTTCCGGCAATGGGCCTGACGGTCTGACCAGATTCGCTAAGGATAGTGACACGGTCCACTATATAGGGAATGTCAAAGTCCAAGATGTTGTATCCCCCTACAAGGTCCGGGTCATAATGCTGCAATACTTCAAAGAAGCGGTTCAGCATATCGGCCTCACTGGTGAAGGTCTCCACATTGGGAGCAGCACCCTCCACATCCTTGGAGACGAGTACAAGAGTATCCCGACCATCATAGGCCGGACTGAAGGCCATACTGACCATTATCACCGGAGATGTTTCAGGCATAGGCAATGATCCACCGATAGGCAGACACTCTATGTCAAGTATCATGTATTTCAGAGGGGCGTTCGAGAGTTTCTCAACCTCCTGGACCGATGATGCCGTAACAGTGACATCGCAATAGATACCCTGTCCGGAAGCGGGCTCAGACTCCACCTTCACCCAGCTCATCCCATGCAACTTGCGGTCGATGAGGAACCTGTTCCTGAAGAGGATATCGGTCTCATAGATCTCCTTGACCGCCGGAATGGCTGCTATCTCATCCCTTATCTCGGGAACATTACCTGGATCGAATGTGGTCACCTTAAGCATGGGCCTTGGAGATATCTGAAATCCGATGGGTTCGAACTTCTCCACGACCTCCACATGCTTTATCGCCGCTGGGAACTGCTCCCTGAGCAATTCTCCGGCACCTTCCGGGTCACTTTTAGTATTTACATAGAAATAAGGCTCAAATCCAGGCACAAAACAGCATACGCTCCTGCCATCCTCTCCCCGACCAAACAGCCGGATGACAGGCCCCTTGTCCTCACGAACATAATCAGCGTCCAGTATCTGGAAAAACATACATCCATTAGGACAGGACCATTCATATAGGTTTTGATTTTGAATGACATTGCTGCATATCTTTGTAGATGTATCCACCGAGTGTCGGTCAAAACGCGCGCGTGCGGGCGAGTTGGGGTTTGAATGAATAGCAAACCGAAGCAAAGGGATAAAATTCGCCCGAAAGCATGTTTTATAAGAAAAAGTAGTAGGCATGCAGGCTTAATTCATTATGTTGCAAGCGAAATTTACAGAGTGCACGGGACGAGTATGCTTTTTATTTTGAAACATATTCAACCCAATTAAAAAGCATTAATGAGAAACATTGAAAAACACTAAGCTTTAAAATAGATTGAAAGGAAACATGTGACTTAATAATAGAACAAATCACATGATTGAATTTCCTATTAGGATGAAATCTTTTGTTGTGCTTCTCTGAAATGTATCAATATAACTTTGAAATAGCTCAGGCCATTTTGCTTTTTCAATAGGTAGACAATACAACTCAAGAGGACAATCTGCCTCTCCCCCAACACCTATCACAATGAAAAGAGGCAAGCCTTTTTTGTGTGCAAAGTCCTGATAGCGTTTCAGTTGGTCTGAATTAGACCACGATATTTTATTTTGGAAAGAATAAGACCTATATTTGCACTCAACATAAAACTCAATGCCACTTTTGTTGTGACGAAATAAGATATCAGGACGAGTATCCGCCTCAACATACCTATTATGCTTCCTCATTATGTCAGTTGTCCACTCGACAATGGTAAACTCATTTTCAGGAAATAAATCTACTACATATTTTTCAAAAGCATCACCTTTCTGGACCTCATCTACATATTCAGGAATAGAGGAAGAAGAATCATGACTACATTCCCCACAAGAAGAGTGATACAACGTGCCTGTAGAGTTTTCATTGTAAGAAGCAGAACCATTTCCCATATCTTCATTATACGATGAGATCATAGCATCAATGCGTTCCGTATTTCGCTTTATAGTAGTCGAATGGTTCTTTGACCTATAATAGCTATATAAGCGCCAGCCTAAAACAATACTTACAAAAACAATAATTGTAAGAACAATATAGTACCAGTATTTTAAGATTGTTGCAATAATTACAAGTGCCAGAAGAAAAAATAAACCGCCAACCCCGTCTGAACTAGTTTTTCTCCTATACCTTGGTCCAGAATATCCCTTATACCTTGAACCAGAATATCCACTATACCTTGGTCCAGAATATCTTCTCCCCATATCCGATTATATCTAACTGACTGTATATAAGAATAACCCAAAATATAAAAAAAACTATGCATTGCATAAAAATGACATATGCCCGGAGCGTGACTCGAACACGCGACCTCCAGATGTCTCAGGAGATTTGGACGCACGGTTAATATTTCCCTATGAGTCTGGCGCCCCAACCGACTAGGCTATCCGGGCAATGCAGCATGTAGAAGGGTAATCTAATATTAAAGTGTGTCGATTGGACAATAAAAAATAGAGGGGACCATCAGTACCCCGTAGCTTCAGCCAGACTGCGCACCTTTGCCGGGTCTGCTGAATTACCACTGACGAGGATCACAAACCTGTCATTGGTCCATACGTATTTGTATCTTTCAACCTGTGAACCGCTTGATGTGACAGAAGTAAGTATCCTGGTTGCGGCATGACCATTGATGTTCTCCTCAACAAAGCGCTCCCCAGAGGAAAGCGGACTGAACGTAGCCCTGTATCGCTGCACAAAGTCCACAGCCTTTGAACTATCCTTCATATCAATGACCTGGATGTTAAGATCGACCCCTTCCTTCGTCTGATAGAAAGCTTCCGTAGCACCTGCAATATCCGTCACTTCCACAAGATGCGAATTGATATCATTCACTGGCAATTCCCTGTGACCCAGGAATTCAAAACCTGAAGCGGTCTTAACTATTGCGATATCATTTGAAGTAGCCTTTGATATATCCTTAACGACATTGACCGTATTGCCCTTATCATCATTACCAACACAGCCTGATAAACTCAAGCCCAGTACCAACAGTACAAATGTAGCAACTAAAAGTTCCCTTTTCATAAGATCTCTCCGCACGCTATGCAAAAGCATAACGATTCTAAAAAAAGAAAAAGAAGGGATAAACCCTTCTGCATTCATCTATCGTTCTTATTTCCTTCTGACAAGGTATGCAACTGCGAGGAGACCTGCAACTGCGAACACTGCCTCAAATCCAGGAGTCTTTGGCTTCTCAGTTGGTTCTCCAGGCTTCTCGACTGGCTTCTCAACTGGCTTCTCAACTGGCTTCTCGACTGGCTTCTCAGTTGTGGTGTTCTCGACTGGCTTCTCAACTGGCTTCTCAACTGGCTTCTCAACTGGCTTCTCAGTTGTTGCACCGTCGATGGTCTTTGTGACGAATGGGTAGTACCTGAGGTCAGTGCTGTTGTCAGCGACCTTGAAGCTCATGCCTTCTGCAATGGACACGGTCTTGTCTGCAGAGAGGGTCATTGAGTTCTCGTTCTGCATCTGGATATCACTACCTGATACGCTGGTTACCTTGAGGTTACCGAACTTGTCGTCGCTCTTGATCTCCTTAACGTTCTCGTAGTCCATGAGCCAGACACCGTCAATAACTGCAAGGCTGTCGACCTGTCCCTGGAACACATTGGTGACTACCACGTGCATTACATAGACATCATCCTCTCCGGCGACTGTGCGCTTGTAAGACCAGACGGCTTTATTATCCTTGACATTGAGAATCTCGTCCTCGATGAACTTGCCATCCTTGGTAAAGTCTATCCAGACCTTGTTACCATCGACATCGATCTGCTTGGCAGTCAATGCATATCCACCTGGGAGCTGGAGAGCAGTTCCTGTCCTCATGGTGTACTTGTCATCAGAGTCCAGCAGAAGCTTGGAAAGCTTATCAGCCGTGTTGGATTTCAATGGCACATACTTCTCTGCAAAGAGACCAATTACACTGTAATTTTGGTAATCAACGCCTTTAGAAGTATACTTAATGTTATCGCTTTCAAAGTTTACAGCAGAGATCGATGTGTTGTAGTACAGTTCATTCTTCGGGATTGTCCTGGTGCCGCCCAGGTTGGTCATGATTTGCAAAGATTCGGTCTTCACATCACTATCAATGTCATAGAAGAATCCAGCAAAAGATGAAGCATCCCATTTCTGTGTACCAGCCTTTGCAACACTACCACGGATCTCATAAGTTCCTGGTTCTGTGTACTCTTTCATCAGATAGTATCTGAGATTATCGTTGTCAGCTGTCTTGAAGGACATTCCCTCTGCAAGTGCAATCTTCTTGTCCTTGCTTAGTGATATGGAGTTTGTGTTCTTCATCTTAAGACTAGTACCTGACGTATCTGTGACTTCGAGGAGCCCAAACTTATCATCGGTCTTAATCTCTCTTACGTTCTCATAGTCCATGAGCCAGACACCGTCAACCACAGCAAGGCTGTCTACCTGTCCCTGGAACACGTTTGTAACTGCTACCTGCATGACGTATACATCGTCCTCACCGGCGACTGTGCGCTTGTAGGACCAGACAGCTGCACCATTCTTGACATTGAGGATCTCATCCTCGATGAACTTGCCATCCTTGGTAAAGTCTATCCAGACCTTGTTACCATCGACATCGATCTGCTTGGCAGTCAATGCATAGCCACCAGGAAGCTGGAGAGCAGTGCCTGTTCTCAGAGTGTACTTGTCATCTGAGTCAAGTAGGAGCTTGGAGAGCTTGTCAGCTGAATTGCCCTTCACTGGCACATACTTCTCAGCAAAGAGACCCAAGACCGGGTATTTATCTGGCGAGCTGTTTGTATTATAGTTCTTGATGTTGTCACTGTTGATTTCCACTTCTTGTATGGTAGAAGAATAAATCAATTTCTCTTTAGCGATAGTCTTTGAACCTACCGTAATGTTCATTTCTTCTGTGCTTACATCATCCTTGAGGTCGTAGAAGAACCCCCCAAAGTTAGTTGCGTTAATGGTGGCATCCCCAGTAAATACGGAACTCCTCACCTCAACGCCAGCTGCTGCTGCTGGAACGACAACCATTGCCATTACCAAGAGAGCAACTATTGAAGTTGTTAATTTGCTCATTTTTTTCCTCCGTTATTTCTTATGTGAGTGTGAATCTGAGAAAAGCAGGACCTGCTTTGCAACTTCGGCAAACTGGACTGTGTGGACACAGAACGCCAAAGAGACTTCATCACCCTCGCGTATCCCGTCATATTGGATTACACTAGTCTATTAGAACAATTTCCTTTTATATCTTTTGTGGTCGGATATATTGAATCGGACCCTTTCTACAGATAACTATCGATGCATTTGTCGTGAAATGTCGAATTGAGAGCGGAGGGATTCGATAAAAGACGAGATTGATAGAGTTTATGATACTAGGCTATCAAAGGATATATCAGTGATTGTTTGGTGGCAATTGCCAGATAGTAGCATTTGGAGCTAGATGGGGGCTGTAGCCATCGTGGAAATGATCATCACCTCAATATATTTATATATACGGTACAATAAAAGACATAGCATTCAGATCATTCATCCGCTTTGATGATATATGGAAATCTACCGGTAACGAGGCAGATAGAACCACAAGGAGTGAAAAAGAAAAATGTTCGATGGTGCAATTTCGGAGGTAATCTCGATGAAGGATGCAGGGAACCGGGTCAAAACTGGCATACCCGGTTTTGATGAGCTGTGCGGCGGCGGGCTCATCAGGGACAGGACCTATCTGATATCCGGCACATCGGGAGCGGGTAAGACAAACTTCTCAATACAATTCATCTATAATGGCATTACGCGCTATGGCGAGAACGGCATAATTGTCGCAACTGAGGAAAGACCTGAACAGATACGTGAGAACGTCATGAAGTTCGGCTGGGACCTTGAGGCACTGGAGGACGAGAACAAACTGGCCATAATAGACGCCTGCTCCACAAAGATAGGGATCCCATCGCAGGAGAAATATGTGGATGTGCGGCCGTTTGACATACGCTCCATGATGGACCAGATAATAGCCACCCAGGAAGAGATCAATGCGCGCAGGGCCTTGATAGACTCGACCACCTCCATAAGCTTCTACCTGCAGGACCCGGCAAAGATAAGGATAGAACTGCTCAAGCTAAGCACCACATTAGAGGTCATAGGACTTACATCCATGATGACCTGTGAACTGATAGATGAGGAGAACCCATCACGGTTCGGTGTTGAGAACTTCGTCACAGACGGGACCATTGTACTGTATTACAAGCGCCATGAGAACGTGCGTATGAGAAGCATGGAAATATACAAGATGCGCGGCTCAGACCATAGCAAAAAGATCCATCCATATGATATAACTCCCGAAGGTTTCGTAATACACCCCCATGAAGAGATATATTCCACAACATGAGGAACAGAAGAGCCCTACAGTCCCCTTAAAGACAAAACCGACATAAGAACCATGGAATACAAGAACGATAACATGGGTGGACTGAAAAGCACCAAATGTGGGATAGAAAGCCTCGATGGACTTTTGGGGGGATTCAAAACACCGGCAATAATACTGATAGCAGGAACTGCAGGTGTGGGTAAGACCACAATGGCCCTGCAAATGTTATCAGGGGCAGAGAAGGACGGGGAAAAGGCCCTATACATACCTATCACAACCGAGAAGACACAAAAACTGGACCAGTATAATGCGAGCCTTGGATTTGTAAGTGATTCCATCCATGTGCACCCTATGAACCGACAGCTCTCAGAAAGAGACCCCCTTAGCACACTGATAGACATAGGCAATGTGATTGACACTGTAAAACCCGACAGACTTGTCATCGACCCTGTCACACCCCTTGGCTTTGGTTTTGTGGAACAGGAACGCAGACGCTTCTTCTATACACTTGATTCGATATTGCAGGAAAGGGATATGTTGACCCTCCTTATAGGAGAGATGGTCAAAGAGGAACTGCATCGTGCTGTCATAAGCCATCTTGCCGATGGGATAATATACCTCTCCAGAGCCGACAACGGCACAAGGGCCGACCACCATATGGAGATCCTGAAAATGAGGGGTATAGGACCTGGAAAAAGGTCAGACATCACATCTTCCAAATACCTATATGAGGTATCTTCCAATGGTTTTACCGTCTACCCTCACCTCAGGCCAGAAACGGATTTCATACTGGATGACAGCCGCACCGAGTCAGGCATAGCAGGCCTTGATAGCATGATAGGCGGAGGGATGATACGCTACAGCAGTACCCTTGTGGCTGGAAGGCCGGGCACTGGAAAAAAGATATTCGGCCTGCAGTTCATATATCATGGACTAAAGGCAGGAGAATCCGGAATGATAATAACATTTGAGGATTCACCACATCAATTGCTCATGGATGCAAAACACCATGGCTGGGACATGGAGCCCTTCATAGCAAAGGGAATGCTCTCTTTTATCTGTGCCAATCCGGCCAATATATACCCGGCAGAGCACGCCTTGCGTATCAGATCAGGCATCGAGGGAAAGAACATAAGAAGAGTGTTCTTCGACGGGGTGAACAACCTTGAGATATCCATACCAGACCACCTTAAAATGCGCGGATACCTACACTCCCTAACAGGATACCTAAAAAGCAAGAACATAACATCCTTCTTTATCACAGACACGGAGCCCTGTGTGCACCCCGGAGAGGAGAGAATAGATTATGCCTACCTTATGGACTCTGTGGTCATACTGCACAGCTCCACAGCAAACAATCGCATGTACATGTACCTGATAAAGTCAAGGGGTACAAAGCACAGGAATGCCGTAAGAGAATACTCCATCACCGAGGATGGGATTAAGTTGCGTAGCGACCCTCTTATGGGATGAGGTCTTCCATTCCTGTGAAGAGAAGAAGTGTCAGATAGAGCGCATCCGCTTTTCTACAGCATCCCCAAGCTCTGTCAAGGCATACACGCCATTCTCATGCTTCAAGAGCCCTTTTTCCAGCAGTTCGGCAATTATCCTTTTGACCGCCGGACCAGCTATACGCATATTCTTTGCCATCCTATCCTCGTCAAGCCCGCCCTTTGAGCCCAGAAGATTCAGCAACTTCTGTCGATTCTTATTCCCTGTGACAAAACCAATAATTTCTTCCATAGTAGCCTCCGATATCAATCATTGCTTACAAACTATAAATCACCTTCTTGTCTGCGCTCATGTTTGACAGCTATTATTCCTTTAAGTCATTGTCCCATATTTCAAAAAACGGCGGCATCCCAACTAAATGTTCAAGCACTGTCCACGACTTTCGCGCGCGCACGATCTCCCGCCACTTGGTCCAAACTGCACAAAACATACCATTAGGCGATACTTTGGCCGATGCCTGAAAAATAGGATAAAGAAGGTGAACGAGAATGATATTAAAAAAAATGAACACGATGCACATAAAGCATCGTGCGACAGGATATCAGGTCAAATGAACTTTATACCCTCTTTATTGAAGGCATCGTGGATACCTATGGTCAGATCGTTCTTGACCGACCCAAGGTCCTGGGTATTCGTCCAAGCCCTCAACTGCAGGATAACGTTCGAACCGGCAATATCTGTACTGACCACAGCAGGTGCAGGGTCCTTGAGCACTTTACCATGTCCTTTTAGAAGCTCCATGGCAACATTGACAGCTTTGCCAATATCCGTCCCATTTGTGACCTTGACATCGATACTTACCCTTCTGGTTGGCATACGGGTAACGTTTATGATAGGACTTCCCCACACAAGCTTGTTAGGAATGAGGATTATCTGATTATCAGGAGTAAGTATCTCAGTTGCCATGATGCCTATTGCATTGACCTGACCTGAGAAACCATTGACTGTGACAGAGTCTCCTTTATCCATAGGGCGCAAGGAAGCGATCCATACTCCTGCAGCCATGTTATTCATGGAATCCTGCATACCAAAACCAAGTATCAATCCCAACACTGCTGAAAGACTGAGTACCACAGAGCTCATATCTATCCCAAGAGCACTGACAAAGGCAAGCAACACAGCTACATAGAGCAAGGCACGTATGAACCTCATGAGGAACTCTGTCACAAGGTCAGGAAGCTTTGTCTTCTTCAGGCCCTTTTGGAAGGCTCCGGAAAGAATGCCAGCGGCAAAGATCCCCACTATCAGTATGACAAAGGCAAATAGCAACTGTGAGAGCTGTAATTCGGTGTATGGTATCTTAAAGGCCAGAATATCGTTCGTGATGATCAACTCCTTAAATAAGTATGAACAATTATGTTCAATCTTTAGTATCTCCTTTTCTGCAATAAATGTTATTGATGTAGACTAACTACATACTTATTAATATAATAAAATACATATAAAAGCTTGATGTCAGGCTGGTACACAATTGCAAAATGGGAGCTTTTCAGATCAAAGCTCAAGTTCGACACAAGATCAACTATAATGTTAGCGCTCTCCCTGGTACTTGTCATAGCTGCTGCCTTTGCGGCCACACAGACCCAGATGAGCATGAACCAGAAGATATACACGGTCACGTCTACAGAAGCCGGCCTCAGACCCATATTCGACAGTGACCAAAGGTTCAACTATATCACGATACAAGACGGCGCGAACCCATCGATCGAAAAAGCCGATCTGGTAATACATGGCAACACTGTGTACCCCGATGATAATGCAAGGTCTGCAGCTGCAGGTAATGCACTTGAAAGCACCTTAAAAGAGTATCGTGAATTTGTACTAAGCTCCTATGATGACATAAACAACAGCCATCCAGTATGGGTCACGGTGCATGATATCGAAAGACCTCAATACTTCCAGTTATTGAGCGCCCCGGGACAAGCAACAGATACAAGGACCAGTGGACAAGGAACAGCTGGTGAGCAGCAAAACAATGACGACATTGCAATGATGAGTCCTGAAAAGCTCAACAAAGGTTCCACCCCTCAGATCCCAGAGAGTACAAAGGAAATTGCTGAATATAAAGGAAAGGCATTCTTCCAGAAACAGACTATATCAACACCTTCTTTCTTCTCGCCCCCTATCCCTTTTACTGCAATACTCTATGCATTCTTGTTCATCTTCCCAATATACTTTGTCTCCCAATTCTACTCAACAAGCATCATGGATGAGCGCACCAATAAAAAAGGTGAGCTCATACTTGCAGCACCCCTGAGTAGCCGCGATATCGTCTTTGGCAAGACTATGCCCTATATAATGATCACACTCCTCATACAGGCCATTGTTACCGTATATATCATGGGGATACCCACAGACATAAAGACACTGCAAAACTCCATACTCATACTAGCGACCATTGCCCCGGTAGTACTTTTATTCTTCTCGCTCACGTTCTTTGGAGCCATACTCGCAAGGAGCTTTAAGGAACTTACCTTTACCAGCGTATTCCTTTCAGTTATCATCTCCGGGTACCTCTTTTTCCCTGCAATGTTCGCAAATATCCATGCTATCAGCTCTATATCCCCGGTTACGCTCATTGTACACCTAATAGAGGGCGATACTGTAGAGGCAGCAACATATCTCTTTTCCACCTTACCATTATACTTTGTTGCGCTTGCAGCCTTTGTCTTTGGGACATATATCTACCGTGAAGAAGACCTCTTTACCCAGAAATCGGTCCCTGAAAAGATAACAGACTGTCTGGAGCTATTCCTATCAGGTACTTTTGGCTCGGTGTTCCTACTCAGCATCATTGGCATTCCCATCGTCTACATGACCCAGTTGATGCTTATCGTGATGTTGTTCAATCTACCAGCGCCACAATCTGTAATTGTGATGCTGATACTTTCAGCCATAGCGGAGGAAGTGATCAAATCCGCCGGCATTTACACGGTCTTCAAAAGGAAAATGAGGTCACCAACAATAAAGAATGCCCTCATACTTGCGGTGCTATCTGGTACTGGATTCTTTATAGGAGAAAAGGCGGTGGCGGTACTTACCCTTGCCCCCATTGCAAGTTCTGCATTTGGTACCGTGATGCACATGGGTTCACTTCTGCTTATACCCCTTCTATTGCACATCTGTACAACCGCCATAAGTTCTGTGGTGATGTGCAAAGCAGGCACAGGTAAATATCTACTGGCAGTGCTTCTGGCTGCAATGGTGCATAGCCTGTATAACCTTTACATCCTAAGAGGTGTTCTTTTTGGATAATCAAATGAGAAATATACGCAGTGTTGCCAGAAAGGAGCTGGTGGAGCTAAGGAGGGAGAAGACCTTTTTGCTCTCCGTGCTCATTCAGCTATTCATTGCTTCCTTCTCCACGTTCCTTGTCATAGGACTCACGTCTTTCTACGACCCAACAATAATGAAGGATATGGATATGCAAAGTGTAAGCATTGCAGTTGTGGGTACAGAGGACAATGAACTCTACAAAATGATCAGTGAAAGTAAACTCACGACCCATATCTATCCTGAGTTAACATCAGCATATACGGACTTCTATAAACACAAAGTGGATGCCATAGTAATAGCACCCACCATCCCTCCCGACGGGACGGAGATAATGAACGTGGAAGTATACCTTCCAAAAGCAGAAATAAAAGCTACCCTGATATCGCTCCAGATAAAAGAACCATTGGAGAAGTTCGAGCAATATGTCCGGGACATAAGGACACAACGTCTGCCGGGTTATTCCCCACTGGAGATACATATCAACAAGTCATCCGTGAAAACATCTTCCACATACTTTGAATTTATCTATGTGGCACTTATCCCACTCCTGGTATTTACACCTGCATTCATATCAGGAGGACTTGTTATTGATTTTATTACAGAGGAATTTGAAAGGAAAACAATGGAACTGCTACTTGTGACACCAGCCTCCCCTGCGTCGATCGTGAGTGGAAAGATCCTCGTTGCAGCTGGGATAGTACCCTTACAGGCACTTGCATGGATGTTGTTGCTAAGCGCAAATATGATACATATCAGCAATTTTTCTACAATACTGCTTGTGGTCACGCTCATAGGAACGATACTGGTCCTGTTGAGCTGCATCATATCGATGTATTTCAAAGATAGGGGAGTGGCACAGCTTTTGTATTCACTTGTATTGATATTCCTGTTCATGGTATCATATATGTTCACAAACTCACCACTAAACCTTGTTACAAGACTTTCCATCGATAGCATAGGCTTGACCGAATCAATTACATGGATAGGCATTTATGCATTGGTGGCCCTTGCGCTTGGCATAGTTACTAGGGAGGCTGTCAAGAATATATAATAAATAGTATACTATTTATATTAATATATTCTAATATAAGATACATATGCCACCAATGACCACAAGACGCATTGTAATCCTGTCAATGCTAGTTGTAATGTTGCCTGCCCTGGTCGGCACTACCTGTGCCTTTGAGTACCGGAACGAAAATATCTGGATATACCAGGGTTCTTTTGAACTCGCACCGGGGGAAAAGGCAGAACTTGAAGGATATATGATCCGAGTGCTCTCTGTGGATATGGATCAAAATGATCCTTCCACTGTTTTACTAATTTACCGAAATAAGGATTTTAAGAAATCAATATTCATGGACAGCCGTGCCAACAATGAACAAACCTATGAAGATGAGCTGAAGATCAAGGTGCTTGGCATTGATTCAGGCGTGGTTTCACTGGAAGTCCACAAAATGCAATTTGAAAGGGTGTGGATAACAAGCATACCTGAAACTAAGATGCATGTAGGGGATAGTCTGGAAGATGGTGCCTATAAGGTGAGATTGAAAGAGTTGGGAGAAAGTGGCGCTCTGATAAGTGTGGAGGGAAAACATGGGGTACAGGAAGAAACCTACCAAACAGGCACATATAGGAAGTTCTCAGGGGAGTTCCAGGTGCGAGCTATCTATATCAACCCAAACACCGGAGAACTGTACATGGAGACCCTAAAGCCTGGTGCGCCTGCCATCTCGGCCAGGATGTATAACGAAGCAACGATATGCAGGTCCAACGAGAATATCACATGCCTTGTGGCTGTTACAAATAATGGAAGTATCCCACTCCATGGTATCATCCTCCGTACCACTTCTTCCAATGGTGTGGTAGGTGAACCTCAGATACAACATGCAGTACTTGAGCCTTCGAAGATAAAAGTGTTCTTTGTACCGGTTCGGGCCCCTGTGACCCCGGTACCAGGAAGTATGCTCATAGGAGCAGATATCATTGGATATGACTACAAGGGTAATGCATACACAGAGGCAGCTTCTTTTGAAGTGCAGGTCTCTCCCTACATATCCATTGAGAAACATGTGGCTGCTGTCCCTGCTGGTGGGTGGGGGATGGGGACCGAGGGATGTTTCAGGATAACCCTAAGAGTTAAGAACACGGCTGACCGCAGAGTGAGCGTCGATGTAAAGGATACATTGGTATCAACGATGATACCTGAAGATATTGGAAGGACAGAGTGGACAATACAGCTTGATGCTGGCGATTCGCAGGATATCGTATACAATGCATTGCCTACCGAACCCGGAAACTATATATTTGAGAAGGCATCCGCCCAATGGAAAGATGGAGGAAAGACATATAGCGTGGAGTCTGCACCTGTGGACGGGGCTTTCAGTATCGCAGGCTCAAAGGTCACAGTAGAGAAGAGTAGCCCTTCCAGTTATTTTTTCGCTGATGAGGAAACCGACATAGTGGTCACTGCAATGAATAGTGGGACCAGTAAGGTCCGCGTAACACTTACAGATAGTATCCCCGAGGAGCTTACACTGATATCCGGAGAACTGAGATGGGATGGAGAACTGGATGCAGGAGCTTCACATGCTATGGAATATGCTGTGAAGGCAAAAAAGAGCGGGAGCATAAAACTACCTGCAGCAGGCGCTGAATGTATAGATGAGGAAGGAAAAGAATATAAGGTCATGTCCGATACACCTGTGCTACACGTGGATGATGTGCCAGCCGGAGAAAATAAACCACCTGCTAATGCAGAAAGTGCAGGTGCTACAAAGTCCACACCAACAAGTTCCGATGTAAGCAAAGTGGATGTTGCTGGATTCATGCTCTCTGCTTTTATCGCACTTTTTGCGTTACTTGCCATTGTACCATCCATCATGTATGTACTTATAAGGAGAGGCTGAGGGATAGCAGATAAATATAAAGGTCATTCAGTAGATAGGGTATACATGAAGCAAAGGAGAGGAATGTAAATGGGCATCCTTGCGTTTTTCGGGTCTGCGCTGGTCTTTATGAGTATAGCTCTGGCAGCATTGTTCATACTTATCAGGATATCATCGCGGCTGGCTGTACTGGTGCTCTTGCTTGTGCCCATACTTTCCGTGCTCATTTTACCAGAGACCACTATGACCTTCCTTTCATACGAGCATTTCCGTTTTGTAAAAGGACTGGTAACATTGAACAATTTCCACATACTGCTCATTATGTGGTCCACACTCATAGGTATCATTGTCTATACTGAGTTCCTTACGTGGTATCTTACAAGGAAAGGAACAGATGGGCCGATAGAGGAATGAAACCTACCCCATACCCATTGGGAATATGTTCCTCCATGACCGGCCATGGCGAGCAGGGTAATTTACAGATACTTGGAACCTTTGGAAAGAGGTTGTCTGATCAGAATTTCGCTTTATATTCTTATCGCTTTTTTAAGCACGCTCCATTTTCACATTAATCCATATATGATGTCCGCGCCTCGGGAAAAACGCGCGCGACTGGCGGCGAGCTGGGGGTTGGACTGTAAAAAGGTGCCGCTTCTTTTTAGTTAAAAGATGCAGCCGCGTTTATTGTTAACTGAGCATCTGACAGAGATGGAGGAAATATGAGCTAATTAGACAATCTCGGAAGGAAAGATATGGCAAGCCTTTAAATGGATACCAACCCATTCAAACAGAAAATGGAGTATTATATGATGAAAGATGTAAGCTCTATCGACTGGAACAAGGTTTGGACGGAACAGACGGACATGCATAACGCTTGCCGGGGCTCAGAGGATTGTAGCTCTATTTGGGAAGATAAGGCAAATGCCCGCAAGTTCTGGGAAATGTCAAATAAGAACGGGCATGAAAGGGCCAAAAAGATCATAAGCGCGCTACCTGTGAACTCAACGTCACGGGTACTGGATATTGGAGCAGGGCCTGGAGGACTTGCTATCCCACTGTGCGGCATGGTGGCCCAGGTGACCGCTGTAGAGCCTTCGGTCGGGATGTTGGAGGTATTGAAGGAGAACATCGAGGAAAGTGGCTGTGATAACATCCTCTGTGTGGAGAAGAAATGGGAAGATGTGGATGTGCACCATGACCTTGTTGGTCCTTATGATATTGTTCTAGCTTCTTTTTCATTGGGTATGCCAGATATACGCGGTGCTATTGAAAGTATGGAGTCTGCATGCAACGGAAGCATCTTTTTGTACTGGTTTGCCGGAGACAGACCCTGGGACCAATTTGCAAGGGAAATATGGCCACAACTCCATGGTAAGCAGTACTATGAAATGCCAAAATGCAATATCCTCTTGAATGTACTTTACCAGATGGGAATATACCCGAACATGGAAACATTCACACTGGAAGAGAAGCAGAGCTTTTCATCCATAGATGAGGCGGTGGAGCATTTTGGAAGGCACCTTGGGATAAGTACACAGGATGAGAAAGAGTCCATTGGGAACTACCTTGATAAGAAACTAAAGAGAGAGGATGGGAAACTGGTCCATAGTTCCCGTTCGGTAAGAGTTAAGATATGGTGGAAAGTAAAGGCATAAAACCTGGTCGAAACCCACTGATAGTTTCCGGACCTCAGCGATGTATGGTGTGATGGGGGATGTTCATCGAGAACCTCCCTTCGATAGGATTAAGATAGCAACTCTTGACTTGGTTGTCTGATCAGAATTTCGCTTTATATGCTTATCGCTTTTTTAAGCATGCTCCATTTTTCACGTCAATTCCTATATAAAGTCCGCCCCTCGGGAAAAACGCGCGCGATTGGCGGCGTGCCGGGGCTTGGACTGTAAAAAGGTGCCGTGTCCTTTGGAGGAAATATGGGCTAATTAGATGATCTCGACTTTGGGACATTGACCTATGGTCATATATAAATAGTTGCAACAAATAATGCCATGTGCGCGCGCAAACAAAATCAATCTATCAAAAATTCCTCCCGTACCCTCAAATGCGCGCGCAGGTACAAAATGTCAAGACCTTGCTTTTAAACTTGCAAGTCTCGACACCTAGAACAAAAATAATGTTTTTTTATCTTTTTGGCCTATGCCCCTGACCATGGACCTCCTCTAGTACCCTGTTCACGACATCGTGTATCTTGTCCCTGTTGCGTACCCTTATTGTCACATCGGCGTACCTGACGTAGAGTCTGCTTCGTTCCAGGTATAGCTCATGAAGGGTCTTGCCTTTGAGGCCCACAACACCCCTGGTATCTATATTAGATAGTCTGCGTGCTATCATCTCAAAAGAGACATCGAGGTAGATGACAGTGGTGCGGGCTTTGAGGAAAGACATTGCTTTTTCTGAATAAACGACACTCCCACCAGTTGCAATGATGCAATTGTCATGCAAGACCATGGATAATGTACATTGTTCTTCGATATCTATGAGAGCTGCATCTCCCTTCTCATCGACTATTGACTGCAGACCCGTGCTTGCAGCACTTACTATCAGTGCATCGGTATCGATGAATCGATAACCAAGTGCACGGGCAAGCCTCTTTCCAACTGAGCTCTTTCCGGCGCCGGGCATTCCTATCAGCGTGATGATCATATTGCTATTGTGCTCCTGTACGTGGCATCAGTTTGTCAGAGCTTGTATGGGGGCTGGGATCTTACCACCTCTTGCAATGAAGCTCTCTGAGCTGTAGCGGCTCACCTGCATGACCGGGGCCCTGCCCAGAAGACCACCAAACTCTACAATATCACCCACGACCTTACCTGGTACTGGGATGAGTCTTACTGCTGTTGTTTTTTTGTTTATCATCCCAATGGCCATTTCATCGGCGATAATGGCGGAAATCGTTGATGCTGGTGTATCGCCAGGAACAGCGATCATGTCAAGACCTACTGAACATACGCTTGTCATTGCCTCCAGTTTATCCAGACTGAGCGAACCACGCTGTACTGCATCTATCATACCTGCATCCTCACTTACTGGGATGAATGCACCACTGAGCCCCCCTACCGATGACGATGCCATTGCTCCTCCTTTCTTAACAGCATCATTAAGTAGTGCCAGTGCAGCTGTTGTACCATGTGTGCCGCAGCTTTCAAGACCCATTGCCTCAAGTATTGCAGCTACACTGTCGCCTACGGCTGGTGTTGGAGCAAGTGAGAGGTCAAGCACACCGAACTTGGCATTAAGGCGATGGGCAACCTCTTTGCCTATGACCTCACCCATTCGGGTTATCTTGAAGGCCGTTTTCTTGATACATTCGGATATGTCCCCAAGCGATGGGTTCTCAAGGGCACGCACGGCCGAGTTGACCACTCCAGGACCGCTGACACCTACATTGATACTGCACTCCGGCTCTCCAATACCATGGAATGCCCCGGCCATGAATGGATTGTCGTCAGGTGCATTTGCAAATACCACGAACTTGGCACAACCGATGCCTCCCTGGTCCTTGGTAAGGTGTGCCGTTTCCTTGACGATCTTCCCCATAAGGGCCACAGCATCCATGTTTATGCCTGCTTTTGTTGTTGCTACATTGATAGATGAACAGACCTTCTTTGTACTTGCCAGTGCCTTGGGGACGGAATTGATGAGACGTAGGTCCCCTGGTGTCATGCCTTTCTGTACCAAGGCGCTGAAGCCCCCGATGAAATCCACACCCACGTCGTGGGCGGCCCTGTCCATTGTAATGGCGATTGAGCTAAGGTCAGGTTCATTGCAACTTTCAGCAACTATAGCAATGGGCGTGACAGCTATCCTTTTATTGATTATAGGAAGTCCATAGAGGTTTTGTACATCCTCTGTTGTCCTTACAAGGTCTTTTGCATAACTGGTTATCTTACGGTATATGTTATCATTCAGGACATCGATATCAGGATGGCTGCAATCCCGCAGACTTATTCCCATGGTGACCGTCCTTATGTCAAGGTTCTCATAGGTGACCATTTTAATGGTCTCAAGTATCTCTTCTGGATGGATGAGCATTCTGTTCCTCCTTCATATCCTATGCATGAAACGGAATGTATCCTCGTGCTGGACCTTGACATCGACCCCAAACTCCCTTCCCTTATCGGCCATTGCTTTCTGGAAAGCGGACAGGTCAAAGTTCTCTTCCTTTATCTCTGCAAGCATTATCATTGTGAACAGTTCCTGCATGATGGTCTGGCTGATGTCTACTATATTTACGCCAAAGTCTGCCATGACCTTTGTTATACCTGCTACGATACCAACTTTATCTATTCCAATTACAGTTATTATGAAACGACTTGATGCCATGTTCTTACCTTTGCCTGTACTTTTCTTTCTGCCTGGAAATAATGGTTCAAAGGGTTTAAAGGGTTTTCAGGGTATATATTAGTATAAGTTGATATTCTGGTTTTCCCCGAAATGACTGTTTCCCGGCCCTTACTTCAACCCTAGACCTCTTTGCAACAAAGCAGTACTTTATATACATTAACGAACATCACGTAAATGCTCATATATGTAAGATGGGACAAACTCGATGCATCCTGCATATCTGGACAAGGCAACTGCACACGATCTCATATATAATGCAAGCAGATATCCCCATTGGGTAAGCTTTTAGAACGGTCGGGATTATTATATTAATAAAGTATATATATGAATCCTGTCATTATTATTATGATGATGGATGGCAGAAATGCCCCCAGATGAATCAAGTCGAACACTAGGCGATATACAATGGTAAGAATTGTACATGCACAAACTGTACTCACTGAAGATGAATTGGCTGCTCTCAAGAAGAAGTGCAACGAAACTTCTACTAAAGAGGCTCTGAGTATAGCAGTGCAGCACTATCTCGAGTGTGAATATACTAACCTCGACGATAAGATGTGGGCTAAGAAACTTGAGAGAGTTGTCCAGAAGAAAAAGCAAAAAAAAGTGTAGACTTCAGAACGAGAGAGGAATATATATGAGCAAAGCAAATCAATTTCTTGAAGGAGAGGATGCAGTCTCCCCGGTCATCGGCGTTATCCTGATGGTCGCGATAACTGTCATCCTCGCAGCTGTAATTGCAGCATTCGTATTCGGTATGGGACCACCTGAACAGGCACCACAGGCAAGCATCAGACTGTCTGACGTTGACGTTAGTGCCAGTAACATTACACTCCAGCACCAGGGCGGGGACCCAATTGATCTATCAAAGACCAGCCTTACAGTGACGCAGGGTGATAATATATCGATATATAAGCAAATTAACACTGCAAGCGGCACTGAGTTCAATGGTGGAGAGATCCTGAAGATCGACTCTAAAAATGGTGAAATATATCAGAATGGGGTCAAAGGCACTACAGGTTCTGTAAGTGGGATGTTCACCATACAGAAAGGAAAAGAAGTGACAATCACTATGACCGACACTGTCAGCGGACAGATCATTGCTGACGGAAAGTACAGAGCATAAACACAATGACGCATTCGTGCGTCATCTTTTTTTTATTAGTTCTTTTTTTGCGTCCTGATATTACAGCAGGCTATATGATTCACTTTGACCTTATGCCATTGTCCGCCTTATAATGGAAATTGGTAAGGCTAATACGGCTGCTCAACTTCTTGTGAATGGGTATTAAATATAATAATATATTAGCAAAGTATATATAAAATCCGTGTTTATACTATATGATAATGGCAGGTTTCTATCCTCCAAGAGCAAGTCGAATGACAGGCATATAAGGGGATGCTACTCATATAGTGACCATTTCACTTTAAAAACTTTAAACAAGAAAGATACTGTCATTTTTTATAAAAAGAGAGAGAGAGAGAAAAATGAGCAAAGCAAATCAATTTATCAACAGTGAGGAGGCCGTATCTCCGGTCATCGGCACTATCCTGATGGTCGCAATCACTGTCATCCTTGCTGCTGTCATCGCAGCATTCGTCTTCGGTGTTGGGGTGCCAAAGCAGGCACCAACGGCAAACATCCAATTTCATGATGTTGATGTTGATAAGAATAATATAACCCTTCGGCACCTGGGTGGTGACACTATTGACTTCACAAAAACAGCACTTATTGTAACGCAAGGAGATAATTTTATGAAGTATGCGAAAATAAGTAAAAATGGAGTGACGTATACCGGAGGAGATCTGATGCGAATTGATACGAATCGCCAAAATCATATATTCGTCAACAATATACAATGTGTTGGCACAAACGTAAGCAGTGGTGCAAAATTTAAATTGTCATACGATAAAGAGGCAACAGTGACATTGATCGACATCCCCACTGGTCAAGTCATTGCCAATGTGAACGTAAGAACCTGATGACGGGCATCATTTTCGTCATCCTTCTTTTTTTCTTTTTGTTTTTAGAATGTTTTTTGAAAAAATGTATACGCTAGCCATTTGAGCGTACATTATTTATATTCAATATATTAATATATAATGTACGTACTGTAAACCAGGCAAGGACATGCGTAAATAGCCTAGCTATACGATTGGCCTTCATTGGAATACACAGAGAGGAACAAAGATGAGTAGAGCAAAACAAATTATCATCAGTGAGGAGGCCATGTCCCCGGTGATGGGCGCGATCCTGATGGTTGCGATAACCCTTATACTTGCTGCTGTGATAGCAGCATTCGTGTTTGGATTCGGGACGCCTGAACCGGCACCTGTGGCGAGTGTACAGGGACGGGATGCTATCAATAACATAACCCTTCAACATACAGGGGGAGATGTCATTGACCTGACTAGGACCTCACTTATTGTGATACAGGGAAATAATATTCTAAAATATACAAAAATAAACAAGAGTGGTGCCGTATTTGGCCCGGGGGACGTGCTGGAGATAAACACGAGTGTGGCAAATGGGATACTCCTGAATGGAGTTACATGTGCGGACAATGGTGTTACAAATAATGGGTATTTTACTTTGGAACCGGGAGAGGTCACAGTCACTTTGATAGATATCAGCAGTGGTCAGATCCTTACCGATATGGAAAAGCACGTTGTGAAACCGGCAACTCCATCTCCTCCAGTCCCACCGCCTCCGACATATTAAAGGCTCAATATCTCAGGCACGGTAGCCTGGGATATAAATTCTTTTTATTCCCATATCCGCTCTAACTGGTCCAGCCTGCCCAAACGTTCAAGCCTTTTATGGATAAGCCTCCACGCGCAATCTTTTTCCGGGTCCACTTCACATTTACCATCCATTGAACCACCGCAAGGACCATTCAAAAGTCGTTTGGGACACTTGCCTCTTGGGCATATACCGCCAAAATGATGTACGATACAATCACCGCACATGGCACACATGTCATTGATGAGTGCTCCGGGTATGCGCCCACCTAATGAATCCGTATTATTGGAAGGATAAACGGGCTGAACTGCAACACCGGACACCGCAGAAACACCACTTCCACATGCCATGACAAGTATAGCTTTTGCATCCCGGATGGCAGGGTTCTTTTCAACAAGAACATCAAAGGAGTTCATACTACATGCAGCATTCGCAACAGTCCAACCGGACACTCGCTTCCCCTTCTCCTCAAGAAGTCGCTTCATCTGAAGTACTTCAGGCTCGCCGCCGACATGGATCTTTGCAGCACACACGCTACATCCTATTATAAAGATATCATCCTCGCCCTTGAGCATGTCTAAAATCTCTTCAAAGGGCTTTGCAGAAGACAGTATCATCTTTCCCTCTCATAACGATACTCTGCAGTGGAATCTATTTCAAGCACCTTTTTGATGGCCTTTGCTATCAAAGGGAGGTCACGTACCTGAAAAGAAAGTTTGTGCACTAATCTGTTTATCTGCAACAGGGTCCCGAAGATAAGTATACTTGTCCTCTCTGTCTCATGTGACACTGCATTGCGCTCAAGGGCTGCATCTCCGCCCCGGGCCAGCATCTCCTGCTTTATTATCAAAGCCTCGGTGGTGGTGATATCGTTCACACGCAAGACCAGGCTTTTGGTCTTATTCTTCATGATACTGGCACCTGCTCCGGTAACACCCATCCCTTTCATAAGTAACTCTACATCGAAAGGACGATTGAGCTCCACTATTGAGACCTCACGGCCTCCAGCATCTGTGCATGCCTGCCTTGGCCTTATTGCCCAAGCGACATCGACCACATCCCTGGTCTCCCGGACATCGTGGGTCCTTATGATATGGGCCCCCTGATGCACAGCGATCGCCGTTGCTGCTAGGCTGCCATACAAACGCTCATTTGCAGGCTTATGTATAACGGCATCAATGCATGACTTCCTGGATATGGCCGCAAGCAAAGCCTTCCCAAAGACCTTCAAGCTTGCAAACTGATCAATGGTCTCAAGATCATAGATAGGCTTCTTTTCAGCGACCCAGTTGCCTATCGCTGGGTCAAGTATCAGCTTATCGGTATCGATACCCTTTGAGGCAGCCCTATCAATAATAGCTCCAAGGGACAACATGACCTCAGACATACCTATAGGGTCACCACAAACTGATCTTGAAGCCATTACAACCGCGGGACATGCATGGTCTGCCACTACATCGATCATGCGCTCATCCGCCGTGAAACCTGATACATCGTTCACAATATCAGCACCCTGCACCAGGGAAGCTTCAGCAACATCAGCATAGACCGTGTCCACCGAAATGAGTGCGTCCACATTGCCCTTGAGGACATCCAATGCAGACACCATCCGATGCAACTCTTCTTCTTTACTGATGACAGGCCTTGCAAGCGGCCAAGTGGAACGTGCTCCCAGATCAATGATCTGTGCTCCATCATCGACCATCCTCTGTGCCACATCAACAAGGGTATCCGCATTCACCACAGAAGCCTTATAGAAGGACTCACGGCTCAGATTTATAACACCCATAAGTCGGACGGGATGTCTGTCGCCAACCTTCAAACCGCATATATCTATATCAATGACCATAGTCCTACCTGACAGGAACCTTGCACAATGTGAAAGTGCATCTGTGTATCTGTAAGTAACAAAAATTTATAATTCTACTTCTCAGGCATGCATTGCTGCCATGAGCACATGCTCAAGAAGTATGGCTATTGTCATGGGGCCAACTCCCCCTGGTACAGGTGTGATAAGAGAAGCTCTTTTTATAGCATTATCAAAATCAACATCACCATATACCTTCCCGTCCTCCTCGCTTATACCAACATCAAAGACGACAGCGCCTTCCTTGATCATATCT
The DNA here is from genome assembly GCA_964492225.1 of uncultured Methanosarcinales archaeon. Lineage (GTDB taxonomy): Archaea > Halobacteriota > Methanosarcinia > Methanosarcinales > Methanosarcinaceae > Methanolobus. Next base: position 3,795 of record CAZBJM010000012.1, on the reverse strand, counting down.
GCTTTTATGAGATGTTTCACACCGGTGCCCACTACAAGTATATCAGCTTCCCTGGTGAACTTCTTGAGGTAGGTTGTGAAGACATGGCAAACCGATACGGTAGCATTACGATTTATCAGCATTGCAGCCATTGGTTTTCCCACGACGTTACTATGTCCCACGACAACGGCATGCTTACCCTGTATGCTGACATTGTACTCTTCCAAAGCACGGATGACCCCTTTGGGAGTACATGGTACAAGGCCTTCCTCACCAATAAGGAGTTTACCCATATTGCAGGGATGGAAACCGTCAGCGTCCTTTGCAGGGTCTATTGCCAGCATTGCAGCCTTTGCATCGAGATGTCTGGGGAGAGGAAGCTGTAGCAGGATACCGTGGATATCCTTTCTGGAATTCAGCTCATGGATGAGCCCTGTCAGTTCGTCCTGTGTGGTATTTGCAAGAAGGAAATGGTCCTCGGCCAATATACCTGCCCTCTCGCATGCCTTGTGCTTCAGGCGGACATACATCTTGGATGCGGGGTCGTCACCCACAAGTATTGTAGCAAGTCCTGGAGTTATACCCCTCTCCCTTTTAAGCTTCTCGACATCAAGCCGGATCTGCGCCTCCAGCTTGCCTGCAAGACCCTTCCCGTCTATTTTCCGGGCATCATAGTTCTCCTGTGACATCTCTACACCTTCCTGCTATTGGCCTTCCAACCTTTACTTATAGATAGGGAACCTGCTACAGAGCTCTTTCACATTCGAACTTATCTTGCTAAGAACTGCCTCATTACCAAGGTTATGGACCACGGTATTGATGTAACCCGCGATTTCCTTCATCTGCTCGCCTTTCATACCCCTGGTACTTGCCGAAGGAGTACCGACACGGATACCACTTGTTATAAAGGGGCTCCTGGTCTCAAAGGGAATGGTGTTCTTGTTAAGGATAATGCCGGCCTTGCTCATACCGGCTTCTGCATCCTTACCAGTGATATCGAACTTGTTGAGATTTATGAGCATCATGTGGTTATCAGTACCGCCTGAAACGATATCACAACCATTCAATTGCAATTCTTCAGCAAGCACCCTTGCATTCTCCACGGTCTGGAACTGGTCCTTTTTGAACTGGTCGCTCATGGCTTCCTTGAAGGCCACGGCCTTTGCAGCGATGATGTGCATCAGAGGACCACCCTGCAAACCAGGGAACACTGCCCTTGCAACATCCTTTGCATACTCTTCCTGGCACATCACCATACCGCCCCTGGGACCACGTAGGGTCTTATGGGTCGTGGTCGTGACAAAGTCACTATATGGCACCGGGGATGGATGTGCGCCGGCTGCCACAAGACCTGCAATGTGTGCGATATCAGAAAGTAGGTATGCATCGACCTCATCTGCGATCTCTCTGAACATCTTGAAGTCAAGGGTACGGGAGTATGCCGATGCCCCACATACTATCATCTTGGGTTTGCTCTGCTTGGCAATGCCCAGCAGGTTGTTATAGTCCAGTGTCTCGGTCTCCTTATCCACACCATATGGAACTATCTTGTATAGCTGACCCGCAAAGTTCACCGGACTGCCGTGGGATAGGTGCCCACCGTGCGTGAGGTCCATGGACATGATGGTGTCGCCTACTTTGAGAACGGAGAAATATACTGCCATATTGGCGCCAGACCCTGAATGTGGCTGTACATTGATATGCTCTGCACCAAAGATCTTCTTTGCACGCTGTATGGCAAGGTCCTCTGCTACGTCGACAAAGTCGCATCCGCCATAGTAGCGTTTACCTGAGTAACCCTCAGCATACTTATTTGTCATTATAGAGCCTTGTGCTTCCATGACTGCACGGCTTGCATAGTTCTCTGATGCAATAAGGTTCAGCTTATTGTCCTGGCGCTTTGCTTCCAGCCTTAAGGCCTCTGCAATTTCTGGGTCAACTTCCGAGATATATGACATTGTTATCAACCGTTTGATGTGTATTGAACCGTAACTGTTTATAAAATACCACAGTATCAATTATGTTATGACTTATAGCTGTATTACAATCCTGCCTTCCACTTTAAGTTTACCCTCGACAAAAAGTTTCACAGCCTCTGGAAATATCCTGTGCTCCTGCTCCAGTATCCGATCTGCAAGGGAATCAGCAGTATCCCCATCCAACACAGCTACGCTACTCTGAAGGATTATTGGGCCTGTGTCCATACCCTCGTCCACGAAATGGACCGTACATCCGGATATCTTCACCCCGTATTCAAAAGCCTGTCTCTGTGCATGTAGACCCTTAAAGGAAGGGAGAAGGGCTGGATGGATATTTATGATCTTGTTGCGGTAAGCTTCGATGAGCTCCCTGCCAACGATGCGCATATAACCTGCAAGGAGGACAAGACCAATATCGTATCCTTTCAATGTCCTGAGCATCTCTTGCTCATATGCACTTTTATCTGAAAAAGAACGCGGGTCTATGAAAACAGCATCAATGTTGTGTTTTCTGGCACGCTCGAGGGCAAAAGCTTCCCTCACATCGCTGATGACAACCGACACCCGGGCCTTTGGAATGCTACCATTCTCAACAGCATCGATGATGGACTGCAGATTGGAACCTCTTCCGGAAACAAGTACTGCTATGTTCGTTGTCATTGCTGACCTTAAAGGGATTTCTGTATATTAGTGTTTTGGAATGTTCCTTTTAGTCCTCTCATCAATGAGGTCTGAAAGTTCATCCCTGCCTGACAACTTGTCCAGTTCCCTCTTTTCTATGAGGACAGTGTTCTCCACGTTCATTGACTTTGTTTCCCCATCTATGATGAACACGGATTTTGTCAGTGTGATGCATGAAATACTGCTCATAAGGTCAGCACGTTTTATCATTGCACTACTGTAACTGCTTATTCCGGTGAGCAGTATGTCAGAACTATCCTTGGAGATAGCTTTGAAAGGCGCCTGTGATGTCGACATCACCTGATATCCAAGTGCATGCATCATCTCCAGTATCCCATCATCGGGACTTTGCCTATCCCGCTTCTGAACAGTTTCCTGTACTTGCTGCAAGTCCTTCTTCTTTTCAAAGCTCTGCAACAGATCAATAGACCTTGCTAGAGCCACATCGAGAAGTTCCTCCAGTTGAAGTACAATATCTATAGAGGCATCCATGCCACCATCTTCATATTTACTGATGGTACGGCGGGAGACCCCAAGCTGCGATGCCAGTGTCCCAAGTGACATGGATGTGCGCTGCCTGGCCTCTTTGAGGACCTCACCATCTATGGATACGTAGAGCCCTCCCGGTGATGCAGACACCAGTGGAGGGACATTTTCAATAAAATAGTCATACAAGGTCCTGACACTTATCGCCGGTATGTCATAGCGCATGTATACAACGCTATCTTCCAGTAACTGGTCCCTTGTCTTTGCCCCCACAAGCAAAGCTGAGCCGCCCAGACACTGGACAAGACCCCTCATCTCCTTTGCGGTTTCCTCGTTGAGGCCATCGATATTGTATAACACTTTGCAGAAAAGGAGGGTTTCGTCCTTCCTGGCGGCGATATCAAAGCTTCGTGGTCTGATATTGCACCTTTTTGAGACAGAAAAACCTGCCTGCTTCAATACATCAACTATTTGATGTATCAAAATTTCCTTTGTCATTACAGATTAGAATCTGTTTGCAGGCCTATATATAACTTTGTACCTTTGAGGGTGTTTTACTAGGGTTGTCTAATATAGCTCATATTTCCTCCATTTCTGATCAGATGATCAGTTAACAATAAACGCGGCTGCATCTTTCTAACAAAAACGCGGCACCTTTTTACAGTCCAAT
>CAZBJM010000011.1:0-40592 GCA_964492225.1 uncultured Methanosarcinales archaeon | reverse complement strand
CGTTCCAGGAAGCTTTAAGAGAGCGCTTGTGTGATACGGAAGTAACTTGAGTGGCTTTTGCATGTGAATGACAAGGGGCCTCTGGACCAGGCTCGCGCAGGTTGCGGGTGCTGGTCCTTTTTTTTAACCCATTCCTCTGTTAACTTTTATTTGATGAATGGTGCTTTGTGCCGATATGATTAAAATCGTACTTTGTGCCTTATGTTCTTGGAAGAGTGTTTCTTCTCTTCATACTCGAGTGGAAACCGTAGAGCTGGGGTCAGTTATAACCAACAGGCAATATACATCCGATAGGTTTTCAGGCGGCTCGCTGACAGAACCCACTACAGCCCGCTCATCGGGATAACCTATGTTCTCATAGATACAAATTCGGGCATCTATTTTATTTTCCCTGAGGAGTTCGGCTAATTCGACCGGCCCGAAATTATCAGCCGGGAGCAGGAATATGTTCTTTCCGAAGGATAGTTCGCGGATGATGGCATCTTTTGCAGGCCCGGGGTCCCTACCATGTGCCGTCAGAATTGCAAGACTGGACATCTCCACTCGAAACCTGGCACACGATGCCTGTATACTGGATACACCAGTGACCACTCGGTCATTTTCACCTGCAAACTTTCCAAGACCTGAGAACATTGGGTCCCCAGTGGACAATACCACAGCGTCTGCAGGTAAAAGATGCATGCCTTTGAAGCTCTTAAGTGGGTGTGCCTCACAATTGATAAATGCCCTTGCAAGTTCAATGGCCCTCTCCGAACCATAAATGACTGGAGCAGCACTGATAACCTCAATTGCCTCCTGCGTAAGCATGCCAGGGCCCACTCCCACACCCACAATTATCATATTCCATCCCCGCTGTCCATGAGTATAGTGCCTTCACGGTCAATGACTACGATTCGTGCACCTTTTCCTTTTTCCACGGCCATATCGAATGCCTTTTTGAGACGGGCGTTGCTTGGGTCGAGCTCAACCATTTCGACAACTGTAGCAAAACCACTATCTTTAAGCATCTCCGGGTCCCCCCATTTCAGGACAAGACCAGGCAAACCACAGATTATCACTTCTCCACGGGCAGCTTCCAAGGCTTCCTCTATACGGCTACCTGCAAGTACAACTGTGTATTCAGGAAATAGCATAGTGGAATAGCGGATACCGATCCTGCCAGTGGTGAGCACGACCCTGTCCGATTCCCTTATGAGGTCCCCCTTCATCTCTCCAAGATGGTCATTCCATGGTTCGACAAAGCCGGTCGTACCTAGGATAGAGATGCCATCCACAATACCTATGCGGCTGTTCAGGGTCTTTTTTGCAATTTCCTTCCCCCTTGGGAGGTATATCGTGACCTCAGCACCACAAAGACCAAGCTCCTGTACAGCTTCGCCAACAGCTGCAAGTATCTGCTCCATCGGTCGTGGATTGATGGCAGGTGACCCCTTTTTTGATTCAAGTCCACTCCTTGTGACAATGCCTATTCCTATACCTGCATTTATCACGATGCTGTTTGCCTCTCTGGCATCGGCTGCAAATTCAAGCCCGCGGGTGATATCTGATTCATGGTCATTGTCTATCTTGATAGCTATAGCATGTCCTTTACTTGCCTTCACATCAAGTGATGCCCGAAGCCCCACAGGGGTTGGGACTGATACGCGGTCCACATCACCCCTCAAGGACAGCACTGCAGCCTTTGCGGCAAGTGCGGCTGTTGTCCCGGTGGTGTATCCTCTCTTTAATACTGAGCCATTGCTAAGCACAACCAGCATTCCACTCCGTATACCTTCCTCCAGTTCTTCCCGGGGTATCTGTGAGCGTTCAAGCCATTCGTCTGGTATCCTGGATCTGTTTACAGGGTCTATCATCTAGGTTCAATTGTAGTTCATAGTTTTAAAATTAACCGATAGCCCATATCCTGAAGGATGAAACTCGGGTCTGTTCTCATGAGGAACATCAATTTTTAAGGTCTTATGGTCATGTCCTGCCAAACATCTTGCCCAACTCCTCCCTTGTGAAAGAGACCATGGTTGGTCTGCCATGGGGACATGAGTATGGATTCTCACAGGCGAACAATTGGTCCAAAAGCTCCGACATCTGTTCAATGGTGCATACCGCTCCCGCTTTTATAGCTGCGCGGCACGCCATTGTACTGCACACCCGGTCGTATATCTGTGTATCCTCCTTTATCCGTCCGGCAGCTACTAGGTCCGAAATTATGTCATGGAGCACTGCTGGACTTTCCAGTCTGCCAAAAATACTGGGCACGGTAGTGACAACGTAGGTACCAGACCCGAATTCAGACAGAGAGAAACCAAGTTCCTCCAGGAAAGGAACATAATCCTCAATAAGTGTTGCCTCCCTTACACTAAGTTCCAGTGTAACCGGTGTTATCAGTTCCTGCCAACCCATATCTTTCTTCTTTAAGAACTGCTCGTACATGACACGTTCATGTGCAGCATGCTGGTCTACCAGTACAAGTTTTCCCTCGCTCTCAGTAAGGATATACAGGTCTGCGAACTGCCCCAGTACCTTCATATTAGGAAAGGAAGTACTTTTGGGAGCAGATGCAGAAGATGTCTGAAGTCTTGCACTTCTGCTCAGCCGTTTCTGTGTATCTTTTATCGGGTACTGATGGGACTGTTTTTCTTCCTTTATCAGGTCATTTTTATGGTCAGTGGGGTAGCACCCCTGAGTTCCATCTTCGGTCAGAATGATTGGGATATTTGTATCTTCCATCCCAAGGCCCATATCAGACTGTTCCTTTGTAAAATGACCTTCAGTGGGCTCTGCCTCTTGTGTTGAGGGAACAAAGAACTTAGATTGCACAGTGCTCTCCTTTGTTATTCGGAGTTCTGGTATCAGGTCTGCCGCGCTGAGTGTTTGTTCAACAGCGCTAATGATAGCAGACTCTATTTCTTTCTCATGGCTCAGCCGCACTTCTCTTTTTGCTGGATGTACATTCACATCGACATGAAATGGGTCGATATCGAATTTGAGGAAAGCAGCTGGGTAGCGTCCTTTTTGAAGGAGCGTGTAATAGCCAAGGCGCACAGCATTGCTCATCAGTCTTGAGTATATACTTCTGCCGTTTATGAAAAATACCTGCAGGTCCGTACCACTTCGGGTCAGCTCAGGCTTTGATATATATCCACTGATGGAAACAAGCTCTGACCTGAACTCCACAGGGATCAGGGAACGTGCAACATCGGCACCGTAAAGGCATACTATGCTGTCGAAAAGCTCATTTGGACCAAAAGAGCGTACAATGACCTTAGCATCACTTATGAGGGTGAAGGATATCTCAGGATGGGCGATGGCATGTCTTGTAACCACATCGGTAATTGTGGCAAGTTCAGTCCTTGGGCTTTTCAGATACTTCTTGCGCGCTGGAGTACTATAGAACAGGTCAGTGACAGTAATTGAAGTCCCAACAGCAGAACCGGCTGAAGATATACTTTTAATGCCACTGCTGTCCACTATCACCTTTGTGCCTACGATATCATCTGCTTTTCTGGTGACCAGCTCTACTTTGGATACAGAAGCAATGGAAGCAAGAGCCTCACCGCGGAAACCCAGTGTGAGCACACGGTCAAGGTCATCGATAGTGCTGATCTTACTGGTGGCATGCTTTGTAAAGGCAAGGGCAGCATCCTGTTGGCCCATTCCTGAACCGTTATCGATGACTGCTATACTTTTCGCGCCAGACCCCTTTATTTCCACTCGAATATCGGTTGCTTTAGCATCAATGGAATTATCTATAAGTTCCCGGACCACCGACGCCGGGCGCTCTATTACTTCTCCCGCAGCTATTTTGTTAATTGTGGACTCATCCAGCACATGTATCCTTTGTTCTGGACCTTCAGGCATGTTCTCCTCCTTCTGTAAGTTTTTTCTTCATTTGACTTAGCAAATTAAGGGCCTCGAGGGGTGTGAGTGAGTCTACATCCAAAGCCTTCAGTTCCTCAAGAACGGGGTTCAGCCTGTTCTCTTCCCTTTGACCTGTACCATCAAAGAGCATGAGCTGAGTGTATCTGGTATTGCTACGGAGCTTTCGAACACCTTTGGCACTGCTTGTACCAATTGCACTTTCGTTCTCGATATCTTCAAGTATCTCCCTTGCCCTGCTGGTCACACTGTGGGGCACACCAGCTATTTTCGCCACATGGATACCATAGCTTTTATCTGTGGCACCAGGTACTATCTTCCTTAGGAAGACAAGGTCGTCCCCTTCCTCTTTTACTGCAATGTGGTAATTTCTGACCCTTTTTAGATTGCCTGCAAGTTCAGTGAGCTGGTGGTAGTGTGTAGCGAACAACGAGCGCACCCCCACGCGACCTTTGTTATGGATGTATTCCACAACGGATTTTGCAATGCTATATCCGTCATAGGTACTGGTACCCCGACCGATCTCGTCCAATAGCACAAGACTTCTGGGTGTGGCGTTGTTCAGTATATTTGCAAGTTCGACCATCTCTACCATAAAAGTACTCTGACCACTGGCAAGGTCATCAAAGGCTCCAACCCTGGTGAACACCCTGTCAACAATACCCACCATAGCGTGGGAAGCAGGCACAAAGGACCCGGCCTGCGCCATTATAACTATCATTGCCAATTGACGCATGTATGTTGACTTACCTGCCATGTTTGGGCCGGTTATGAGCATGAACTGGTTGTTCTGACAATCCATATCACTGTCGTTTGGCACAAAACCACCGGGAACCGTGCCCTCGACAACCGGATGCCTTCCCTCACGTATGAGCAGCTTGCAGTCGTTTGTGATGCCAGGCCTGGTATAATTATTATTCGCAGCCACTTCAGCAAAACTTGCAAGCACGTCCAGCATACCTATGGTCGATGCAATATCCTGTAATTGCTTTGCATGGGATGCTACCTGTGAGTTTATCTCACACAGGAGCTCATACTCAAGGGCCACAGTCTTTTCATCGGCGGATAGGATATCGCTTTCACGTTCCTTGAGCTGGGGTGTATAGAACCTCTCGGCATTGGTCATTGTCTGCTTGCGGATATAATCATCGGGTACCTGGTGGATGTTGGCTTTTGTCACTTCCAGATAATAGCCGAACACTTTGTTAAAACCCACTTTCAAAGACTTGATACCTGTTCTGTCTCGTTCCTTTTGCTGGAACTCCGCAATCCAGTGTTTACTGCTCTTTGACATATTCCGAAGCTCATCCAGTCTTGCGTTGTAACCGGACCTTATCATTCCTCCCTCCCTAACACTGGCCGGGGCCTCATCCACTATTGCATTACCTATCAGCTCTGTGAGTTCCTGCATTCCATCAAAGGAGGAGAGCTGTACGACTATATCATCCAGCAGTTCTGATCTTGGTTTCCCACTTGTGCTTCCACTAATGGGTCCCTTGAGAGTTTCAATGATGTTGGGTATGGCCTCCAGTGACCTCCTCAAAGCAATCAGGTCCCTTGCATTGGAATTTCCATAGAGTATCCGTCCCAATAATCTTTCAACATCCTTTACAAAAGATAAATGTGACCTGAGGTCAAACCTCATGAGAGTGTTGCTATGAAGTTGTGAGACCGCATCAAGCCTGAAATTGATATCGTCCACAGATACAAGGGGTTTAAGTATCCATTTCTGAAGTAAACGTCCACCCATGGGGGTCTTAGTATCATCCAACACTCCAAGCAGGGTAAGGTCTTTGCCTTCACCTCTGACATTCCTCACAATTTCAAGATTACGCAGGGTGATGGCATCCAATATCATGAACTCTGAATCGAAATAGGTCCTGAGCTGCTGTACCTGTGTGAGCTCACGCATCTGTGTATCTGTAGCATAGTTAAGGGCTGCTCCCGCTGCACATACAGCAAAAGGAAGGTCATTGCATCCCAAACCCTCAAGGGTGGAGACATGGAACTGTTCCCGGAGTACTTTGTCCGCATGGTCCTGTGCAAAGGCATCTTCCCGGAATTCGTGTATCATCACCTTCAATTCCTTAATGCGCTCCAGTAGTTTACCTTCCTTGGAAATGGAAGGGGGTAGGATGCACTCGGATGGACCCATACGTGCGACTTCGCTTGCTATCCTATCATATGGGTCACTATCCACAAATTGTGTTGTCTGGAACTCCCCTGTAGAAATGTCAAGGAAAGCTATCCCAAAATCTTTTCCTTCCCCATACAGGGACATGAGATAATTATTGGATGCATCGGGGAACATTGATGGCTCCATAACGGTCCCCGGTGTCACAACACGTACAACACCTCGTTTTACGACACCCTTTGCCGTCTTTGGATCCTCCAGTTGCTCGCATATGGCAACCTTATATCCTTTCCTTATGAGCTTTGGAAGGTGGTTATCAATGGCATGGTAGGGGATACCCGCAAGTGGCATCTCTTTTCCATCCTTTCCCCTGCCCCTGGTGGTCAGTGTGATCTCCAGCTCTTTGGCAATTGTTTTTGCATCTTCTCCGAAAGACTCATAAAAATCCCCCATCCTAAAGAAGATAAGGGCATCCTTATGTTCCTCCTTTGCTGAATAATACTGCTGCATAGCAGGTGTCATCTGATTCATGATAATCGATTATGTTTTTCAGGACTATCTGGTTTGCTAGTATTTTTGTGTTTGCATTGTTTACTTATGGATGTGGTTTTTTGTAACATGGACCTACCTCCAGATACGGTGTTCATGTAACATCCTAACGAGGCTGTCTAACCAGTATCTCATTATATGAGCTTTTCCTTCTTTTTAGAGTACTCTATTTTTCAGGTGCATTCAGAAAGTAAGTCCGACCATCGGGAAAAACGCGCGCGTGCCCATGGAGCCCGTGTTTGAACTGTTATAATAAGCTCTTATTTATTGATAAAGAACAGCGGCATGCGTTCTTTAATCTAGATGGAGCCTGCTTTTATTGTTTAATATATCATCTGATCAGAATACGGATAAAATGAACCAATTAGACAGCCTCCTAACTATGTGAATATTTAATACATCTATTATTTATCCTTAGACCTCCTAATCGTTAATGTTCATATTTTAAAGATCTCTATTCAATTTCAATTCTATTGGGCTGAAAATGGTTATGACTCAAAAGGACGGCGTTGCTCGCATAATTGATTCAAAATGGAAGATAGCTGCAACTATCGCTGTCTTATTACTGTTTATCATTCAGGTATTGGTATTCCTGCCCATTGCCGATGGCCTGATACTAGGGCTCGTGTTTGCCTATATCTCACGTCCGATATTCAATAGGATAAAGAGGTTCCCCACACTAGGTGCTTTTGTTGCGACCATGTTCATTGTGGTACCTGCTGTCTTCATCATAGGATGGGGCCTGCTTGATGTGTTACGTAAGATATTATGGATAATTGACAATCAGGCATATCTGCTCAATATCCTGTTCGAGTTTTCAAGGACCCTAAACCTTCCTGCTGGGTATGGGGATGATATGAACCAACTGCTCTGGAACATTTCCACAACTTTGGTGCCACTGCTCAGTAAAGTAGGTATATTTTCCTATGCATTGAACATTGTGATGCTTGTTCTGAACCTTATTATTGCAATGGTCGTATGCTACTTCCTCCTCGCTGAAGGAAGCAAACTTTATAATGCGGTCATAAACATCTTTCCAAAAAACTACAAACCTGTCGCAATAAGATATTTATCACATCTCGATATGATACTTCAGGGTGTGTTCATTGGTAACGCTTCAGCAGCACTTGTAGTGTGTTTCTTGTCAATGCTCGTATTCTATGCATTTGGTTTTTCAAACATATTGGCACTATCAGCACTTATTTTTTTAGCGTCCGTTATCCCGATGTTTGCTGGTTATATGGTACTTCTGGCGCTTGCGTTGTATCGCTACATGGAGTACGGTCTCGAAAGTGCGGTGCTGTTCTTTATCGTATCCACATTGGTGATATATGCACCACCTGAACTATTCCTTCGGCCTTACCTATCAAGCATCAAATCCCACGTCCATCCACTTCTTATATTCCTTTCTTTCCTGGGAGGGGCTTTTGCAGGTGGCATTTCTGGATTCTTTGCTGCTCCTATCTTGCTTGGTGCATTAATTGCAGCCTACAGGACATACATGGATAAAGATATCATGAGCTCCACTGAAAAAGGTTAATATGGATTACCATTATTAAGTTACTATTTATCCATTTGATTTACCCCTAAGGTGACCATTCATGCAATTGCTATTGATACATTCTGATTACATTGAGTATGAGGTAAAGAAAAGTACTCCAGTGGCTGAAAAGATAGAAGAGTCCTTCAGGAAAGGAAGACTTGAGGAAGCTCTGACCGCATTCATGGCTGTTGAGAAAACAGATGAATCAGATGTGGAAGGTATCATTAGCAAGACCGTGGCTGAGATACGCAATGTAGCAGCTCAGGTCAAAGCTACAAATATCATGCTTTATCCTTACGCACATCTTAGTTCTGACCTTTCCTCTCCAAAGGTCGCCGTGGCTGTCCTTAAGGGTATCGAAGATGAGCTGACCGGTGATTATACAGTAAGGAGGGCACCGTTTGGATGGTACAAGTCCTTCAAGATCAGCTGCAAGGGTCATCCTCTTTCCGAACTGTCCCGCACCATCGTCCCAGAGTGTAAACCTGCATGTGGAGAGCCTATATCAGTCCAGGGGGAGAAAAAAGAGGTAGAATCCGAGGCATTGAAGGCTGAAAGTACGGCAAAGTCATACTGGCAAATACTCACACCAGATGGAAAGTTGCACGACCCCGAAGGTTTTGATTTCACAGGCCATGATAAGCTTAAGAAGTTCGTGAATTATGAGATGGCAAAACAAAGAGCAGTGGAGCGAGCCCCCCCTCATGTTGAATTGATGCGCAGATTGGAGATAGCAGACTATGAACCAGGATCTGACTCCGGTAACATGCGCTATTATCCTAAGGGGCGCCTCATGAAGTCACTGCTTGAGAACTTCGTATTGGAGGAAGCATACAAGGTCGGTGCAATGGAAGTAGAGACACCATTGATGTATGACATGGACCATCCGACGCTGAAGAAATATCTGGACCGATTCCCTGCAAGACAATATTCAATAGAGTCCGATAAGAGGCAGATGTTCCTCAGGTTTGCCGCATGTTTTGGGCAATTCCTCATGAACCATGATATGACCATCTCCTACAAGAGCCTTCCAATGAAAATGATAGAGATGACCCGCTATAGCTTCAGAAAGGAGCAACGCGGTGAACTGGTTGGACTTCGGCGCCTGCGTGCTTTCACCATGCCGGACATGCACAGTCTCTGCACTGATATGCAACAGGCAGTGGAGCAATTCAATGACCAGTACAATATGTGTATATCCGTACTTGACAGGGTAGGCATCAAGGTCGATGATTTTGAGGTGGCTATAAGGTTTACAAGAGATTTCTATAATGAGAACAAGGATTTCATCACAAACCTTGCCAGGACTGTTAAAAAACCTGTACTGGTCGAGATGTGGGACACTAGGTTCTTCTATTTCGTGCTTAAGTTCGAGTTCAACTTCGTGGATGCCTTGGCAAAGGCAAGTGCCCTTTCTACTGTACAGATAGATGTGGAGAATGCTGACAGGTATGACATCAATTATGTGGATACCGATGGTGTTTCAAAGAGGCCGGTCATACTCCACTGCTCCCCAAGTGGTGCTATTGAACGCTGTATCTACGGCCTGCTTGAAAAAGAGGCAATGAGAGCTGAAAATGGTGCAGTCCCCATGCTTCCTGTCTGGTTATCTCCAACACAGGTCAGGGTCATCCCCATATCTGAAAAGCACATGCCTTTTGCACATCATGTGGCCAACCAGCTTCAATGTCGTGTTGATATAGATGACAGGGAAGATACCGTCGGTAAAAAGGTGCGCGAAGCAGGGCGTGAGTGGGTGCCCTACGTGGTAGTTGTAGGTGACAAGGAAGTTGAGACTGGTACTATCAACGTGACCATCAGGGCAGAATCAGAGCCTGAAAAGCCAAAGAAAATGGAAATGAGCATTGAACAGCTCAATGACAGAATTCTGTCAGAGATAGGGGACATGCCATACAAAGGATTAGCTCTTGCAAAGATGTTATCTGCAAGACCTAAGTTCCTGTGAGGCTTACAAAAGCTTGTGCTGGATAGAAATATGGGAACGGACACACTTGTATCTGTAAATGTCATTGTATCGGGTAGGGTACAGGGTGTCCATTATAGAAGATTCACCAGGGAGCACGCGCTAAGACTTGGTCTGACAGGTTTTGTCCGCAATCTGCCCGATGGGCGGGTGGAGCTTTTGGCTGAAGGTCCACGTGAGAGTATTGATGAACTGATAGCAATGCTTCATAAGGGACCTCCCTTTGCCCGCGTGGAAACAGTTGATGTCCGCTGGACTGCGCTTTCAGGTGACTATCCGGATTTCAGGATACAACAGTAAGGCTTAAAAGAGTTATATGTTATTTTTGGATGATACATGATGTTCGATGTGGTTATTGTAAGATATGGAGAACTTGCTCTAAAAAGTAATAGTGTCCGGAACTGGTATGAGAAAACCCTAGTGAGCAATATTGAGGCGATGCTGCATCAATATAAGGTCAGTTTCTCCAAGATCGAACGTGAGTGGGGCAGGATATTTATCCATAGTTCTGACATTGAGGCGCCCATGGTAGCTGCAAAGGTCTTTGGTGTTGTTTCCACATCTCCAGCGATGACAACCGATGGAAGTATCGAGGCTGCAGCAAAGTTATGCACCGTTGTGGCACAGAATTTCATCTCCGAGGGTGAATCGTTTGCCATAAGAACAAAGCGTACAGGGAATCATGATTTCTCATCCCATGAACTTGGAATGAAATGTGGTGATGCGGTGTGGTTGATGCTGGAGTCGAATGGGATCACCCCAAAGGTCGACCTTAGCTATCCTGACAAGGAAATATTCGTTGAGATGCGCCAGAAGTACGCATATGTTTTTACCAGGCATTTACAGGGTGTAGGAGGCCTCCCCATAGGCACACAGGGAAAGATGATAGTCCTTATATCCGGTGGTATAGATTCTCCTGTAGCCGCATGGTTGATGATGAAAAGAGGAGTGGACGTCATCCCAGTCTATTGCAATAATGACCCCTATAACGATGATAGGGCGAGACAGCGAACAATGGATTGTATCAAACAACTTCGCAAATGGTGCCCTGGGCGTCCTTTTAAGGCCTATGAGGTCCCATCGGGCAAGAATCTGAGGGCTTTTATAGAAAGATGTGACCGTGCAAAGACCTGCCTGCTATGTAAGCGCATGATGTACAGGCTAGCATTCGAGATAATGAACATCGAACATGCATCAGGTATCATCACCGGTTCTTCTTTGGGTCAGGTGGCCTCACAGACCGCAGCGAACATGCATGCAGAGGTCCACGGACTATGCATGCCACTGTATCACCCGCTCATCGGAATGGATAAAGAAGAAATAGTCAATATAGCAAAGAAGATAGGGACCTATGATATTTCAATAATGCCCGCAGAAAGCTGTGCTGCTGTCCCACAACATCCTGAGGTCAAAGCTAAGTTCTCATCACTTCCACCTGAAGAAGAGAAGCTTGACCTCAAAAGCATGGTCCAAGGTTCACTGGAAGGGGCAAAGATATTTAAGATGTAGTGTTCAGGTTTGTAGATATCAGCCCAAGGCTGGCTGTTCAAATAAAAGTGCTTCAATGCTACGGTCTCCTGTCATATACCGGTATGCATATGTCCTTGCACCGTGTGCTGTGCCGTACGCGCGCGTTTTGACCGGGCTTGTGCTGGTCTATTAAAATCGCGCCTTATGGTTTGTTAGATAAGATACCATGCAATCCATTTTTGTCCAGGCGACCTTTAAGCCTGTACAGTTCAAGTTCGATCCATATCCGGGACAGGTGGTACCATTCTTTTGTGTGCATTTGCACGTATCCGTTTGACCAGTGAATCCCTCTGCTGCACGCTCATCCCCAATATGTTCTGAGCTACCTGGGCTTGCTCTCCCTCAAGCAACAAAGTAAGGAATCTGTCGGCCAGTCCATAGCTTATCCCAAGGTCCTCTTCATCTGTCTGCCCAGCATGCAGGCCTGCAGATGGTGCTTTTTCAATAATGCCAGATGGTACTCCCATAAGACGCGCCATCTCCCATACATCGGTCTTAAAAAGCTCACCGATTGGTTCAATATCTACTCCACCATCCCCAAATTTTGTAAAATATCCAAGTAACAGCTCAGTTCTATTTCCGGTACCTACTACCATCCTTTGCAATAGATTGGAGTAATAGTACAACACAGACATCCGTATCCTTGCCTTAAGATTACCTGTGGCCAGGGCCGTATCGTGTCCACATTTGGGTACATTCTCTATGAAGGACCCGAGGATCCCTGAAATATCTATCACCATAAATTCTATTCCTAGACGCTCAGCCACCTCACTTGCATCAAGTACGTCCTCAGCAGGTGTCAGGCCCAGCTCAGGAAGGTGAATGCCCAGGACATTCTCCTTGCCAAGTGCCTCAACACACAGATATGCCACCAGTGCAGAATCCACTCCTCCACTGATGCCCAGTACGACCCCTTCGCATCCTGCTTTTTGTACTTTGTCCTGAATGAAACAAACTATGACATCTTTAGCTTTGCAGATATCCATAATACCAGTAACCTCAATACTAAATACTATCAACAATGAACTTAATGGGTCTTAAAGCTGACAGCTATTATAAGTCTGTCCGATGAGGCATTAATTCTTATAGTTCATAATAATGTCACACAAAACTTTAATCATTTGGTGACTCTCATATAGAGCGTAATGATCAATATTGCTGACTCAGCCGTGTTCATGTTGGGAAAGGATATAGATCCATCCACATTGATAACTGTTGCTTCTGTTGTGGACGAACTTAGAACTAGAGAAACAATGATGCGATTTGAAGTTGCACTTGAAGGTGGTGCAAGGGTTGAACCTGTAGACCCCGCCATAAGAAAGCAGGTAATTGCTGCCGCAAGGACAACAAAGGACCTGGAGGTCTTGTCTTCTACGGATATCGATGTGCTTGCAAAGGCATTGGAGTATGGTAAAGATGCAGTGATCTTGACAGATGACTATGCTATTCAGAATACAGCAAGTATCCTTGGTATTCGTTTCATGCCCGTTGTTCAAAAGAAGATCCGCGATGTATTGGAGTGGGATAAACAATGTTTTGGATGCCACAGACGTTTTCCTGAGGGGGATATTTGTCCGGTCTGTGGTTCAGAACTTAGAAAGAGGCGAAAAAGAAAAATATAACATCTCAGACATATAATATAGAAGGTAGCTGGAAGAAATTTGAAGAAATAAAACGGAAAGGGATTCACATGAAGAACATAGACAATCTAATACAGAAAGCTGTAGAGTTGCAATCTAATGGCCTTGTAACAAAACAGATAGCAGATGAGCTTAATGTATCCAAAGATACGGTCACTTGGCTTTTGACACGCGCAAGGAAAGAAGAGACCACGTCCGCTCCCAAGGATATATCCGTGAATTGGAGCAGTATCGGGAAGAATGCTCTTAGGCTTCGATACATAGCCAGCGCATTGTGTGATATGGTCAGTGAAGCAATGGAGCAGAACGATACTTGGGCAGATGTGATAGTGGGTATTGGCCTGAGTGGCATCCCATTGGCAAGTTTCATGGCTGAAGAACTTAACCTGGAACTATCGGTGTATCACTCATATGAGCAGAATGAACACTCTGCAGTAAAAGGTTCATTTAGCAGGAACTTCTCGAACGTAAGGGATAAGAAATGCATTGTAGTGGATGATGTCATCACGAGCGGGACAACTGTCAGTGACGTTGTTGCACTCTTGAGGGCATCTGGTGCAAAACCAGTGTCTATTGCAGTGCTTGTGGATAAAAGCGGCTCTGAAGTGATCGCTGATGTGCCGGTCAGTTCCCTTATGCGCATTGTGCATGTAGGTTGAACTTACTATCCACAAATGTAATAAATGCAGGCAGAAGTATCATCCTACTTCTGCAGCACCTACTTTTTCAGCCAGTTTCGATAGCACGGCAGTGCGCATCCCTTCTACAAACTTGATACTGCCAACCACAAGATGTCCCCCGCCATTTACACCGCCGCCCTTTACTTCTTCATGCAGTTCCCGGACAATGCGCGGTATGTTCATTTTGACACCCTTTGATCGTATCACTGCAAAATCGGGTCCAAAACCTATTGTTATCACGGGTTTTCCTTCGAACCTGCGACACATTCGGTCGTGCACTTCTCCGGAAGTCTTACCCGGTGGCGGGAAGGTGAACTTATGGGCATAGTTCTCCACATCGAGCACGTTTAGCATAGCGCCGTTTGCCAGTGTTTGTGTTTTGACGTGTGCCATGCATACATCTATCTGCTCATTTATCATTTCATTGGCCTGTTCACACAAAAGCTTTACAAGGTCCCGATGTACCTTTTTGTCCCCAAAGGCGAGGATGTCATCTATTATACCCTTGCCATTATTGTACTTGAGCCAGTATGCCTCAAAATCCAAAGCAAGGGCAATGTCCTTCAGGTCCTGTAAGCTGTACTCGTCCGAGACCATATCGATGTATACCTTTGCTTCTGGAGCTTCTGAACGGTCGCCCACGGCTGCAACGGCAGGTAAGTGCCTGATATCCTTTTCAACATCAGGGTTTATCATCCGTGCCACTTCTGTGCATAGCATCCCAGCCGTTATACCAAAGTCCCCACCTACATGTGCAGGGTTGACATGGGCTATGAGGAAATCGTCGACCTCTTTATCAGGGTGATGGTGGTCTACAACGATCATTTTAATGCCATATACCTTCGCCTGTCTCATGGCTGGTATGTCCTCGTTGGTGGAACCATTGTCAACGCTCACGATAAGTGGCATCTTCTGACCATGGCGCACCATGTCCTCAAGGGCAAAACTAATATCACGGACAACATCGGTTATCTCATAGAATGGTGCCTTGGATGGTGCCCTTTTGTAGTAATGGTATTCCCCATCAGGACCGTTGACTTCCTTGATGAGAGGGATGATAGCTTTTTCAATGGCCATGGCTGCAGTCATTCCGTCAGCATCAGCATGATGACGGAGCAATATCGGGACGGAGGTTATGATAGCCCTGCGTATCTCCTTTGCAACCTGTCGCATTGCAGGCCTCAATCTCTCGAGTATCTCACTCTCCACCATGAACTTGACATCATGTGATTCTGCTCTCCTGTCCAGTGCAGCATCGATACGTCTGCGTATCTCTCCTTCCTTTGACCCGCTGGTCTTCTTCAGGCTTTTGATCTCCAGTTGCACACTGTCGCCACGTGTGGTAACATCCCCCGTGGCAGAGACTATCATATCAGCAGTGATCTCCGGATACGCACGCTCACCCGCTGTTGCAAATGCTGCAGCAGATATCTGTCCTGTCTCATCGGCAATGGTGAATATAGTAGGGCCTGCGGTCTGCTTGACCTGTATCACTTCCCCTTCCATCTTCACACTGGTCCCAACAAGGTTGTTCAGCTCAGATGCAAGCTTCAAAGGCAGGTCCTTCTCAAGTTCCACGGTCTGGTATTCCCGAAGCTTACGTGGCACAAGATCTATCTTCCCTCTTTGCTTGATCTCCTTGACAGATACGATTATGCTTGTACCGACCTCAAGTGCCTCTTTCATATTGCTTGAATGCACCAAGCCTCGCATACTGGAATTAAGATCAACGAAAACACCAAAATCGGCTATGTTCCTAACAATGGCATGATAGAACCTCCCGACCTCCAGTTCATCCACAGTACAAGAATCATCAAGCTTGTATACCGTCTGTTTCTTTGCACAGGATGAACAGACCTCTTCTCCATTGAACAATCCATCTATATCGATCCCACAGACCTTGCATTTATAAAAGGCCCCTTTCCCGGAGCAGACCAAGCATGGTTCACTTATTGCTATCTCTCCTGTACCACTACACTTACTGCAGTTGGAGCCATGTTTAAGGAAATTGTCCATGTCTTTTTCTGAAAGCTTCAGCAGATCGATGGATCTGGACCTACCTGCTCCCTTACATTCTGGGCATTTTTTTGAGCCGGCAAGCTTGTATCCCTTTCCGCCGCACTCTTGACATTTTTCACTCATTTTGTATCAGACTTAAAATGCCTATATCTGATTTATGCCTTTGCTTCACGCAGTAAAGTGTACATGGACAAAATAGAATGTTTGAGATTAACAACAGCAAAAACAATCATCTTAATATGTGAGTAGAGCGATTATTGATATGGGGTCTGAAGGTTATTACCCAATAACATTTATGTCACGCTTTCATGTGTACGTTCCCCTCCTTGCGGCTTCAGACCCTGCTCTTATCCACCATTACAACTGGAGCAAGACCGATCGCTTCATTTAGAGGTTTTCTATCAGAAATTCGCTTTATATTCTTATCGCTTTTTTTAAGCATACTCCATTTTTCACGTTAATTCCTATATACTGTCCGCCCTCGGGAAAAACGCGCGCGATTGGCGGTGTGCCGGGTGTTGGACTGTAAAAAGGTACAGCGTCTTTTGTTATAGATCTCGCACGCGTTTATTGTTAACTGGTCATCTGATCAGAAATTGAGGAAATATGAGCTAATTAGACAATCTCATTTATGCTTTTGTGTCACAGGACTAATTATTTATAAGGTGAGTCTGCTTTATCTATCAAAGTAGATCAAAGGAGTTTTACAAATAATGGCAATGGATCAATTCATAATACTATTTTTGGTCTTTGTGGTCTTTATTCTTTCAAAAGCGATACAGATCGTCAAAGAGTATGAACGGGTAGTTATATTCCGCCTTGGACGGCTAAGCGGAGTAAAGGGACCTGGTCTTTTCTTCATAATTCCTATAATCGACTCGGTTGTAAAAGTGGATCTGCGAGTCGTTACCATCGATGTCCCTAAACAGGTTGTCATAACCAGGGACAATGTCACTGTTGCTGTTGATGCAGTTGTATATTACAAAGTAGTAGATCCTACAAAGGCTGTCAACGAGGTCGAGAATTATAAATATGCAACCTCAACCCTCTCACAGACCACCCTGCGTGATGTCATTGGTCAGATCGAGTTGGATGAAGTACTTGCAAAAAGGGATGAGATCAACCTGAACATTCAGGACTCCTTGGATGTTGCCACAGATCCCTGGGGGATCAAGGTCACAGGTGTCACCTTGAGGGATGTCAGTATCGATGAGACGATGTTGCGTGCTATTGCAAAGCAGGCCGAGGCCGAGCGTGAGAAACGGGCCCGTATTATCCTTGCCGATGGTGAGTTCATTGCAGCCGAGAAGATGAAACAGGCTGCTACCCTGTACGAGGAAGTACCTGTTACTATCAAGCTAAGGGAACTGCAGACACTGGCCGAGATAGCAAGAGAGAAAAATATGATCGTCGTTTCAAATACTGTAGGAATGGGGGAGATCGCGGCAATGTCCAAGGCTCTCCAGAATAAACCAAAGTGATCAGTATATCAGGGAACGACATGAATTTTGAACACAGGCTTTCCATAAGCCTCATCTTTTTCCTTACATTGAGCTGTGTTTTGCTTCCCATGGCCACAGCAAACGGGAACAAGGAAGTATTGGTGCTTGAGATATCAGGTCCGATAACACCTGTGACCGATGATATGTTAGCTGATGCTATCGCCATCGCAGGGAACATGGGTCACGAGGCCATCGTCATTACCCTCAATACTCCGGGTGGTGGTCTGGATGAAACGCTAAAGATCACCGAGATGATAGCACATACAGAGGTCCCTGTTATCGGCTATGTATATCCAGAGGGGACCCAGGCTTGGTCAGCAGGAACTATCATCCTCATAAGTTCCGATATTGCTGCAATGGCCCCGCATACGGTCATAGGGTCAGCCCAACCGGTCAGTGTCACACCCAGTGGTTCTGAACCAGTCACAGGATCAAAGATCGTCAATGCCCTTGTTGAAAGGGTCATTGAGAATGCACGGATGCATAAGCGCAACGAGACAGCAGCCGAGGAGTTCATTACCACGAACCTGAACCTCAATGCCAGTAATGCCCTGGAGTACAATGTGATAGAGCATGTTTCCCCTTCATTGGATGATCTACTTGAGCAGGTGGATGGAATGGAGATAAAAGGCAGGGTACTTGGAACAAAAGATGCAAAGATCATATTCTATGAAGCTCCCATGCGGCTGGCTTTCATGAACATCATATCAAACCCTATCGTTTCCTCCCTCCTGCTTTTGTTGGGGATATATGCTGTTGTATTTGGAATATCAAGCCCTGGACTTGGAGCCGAGGTATTTGGTGTCATATCTGTGGTACTTGGACTTATTGGAACAGGTTTTGACGTGAATACCGGTGCCGTTTTCCTCATTCTGGCAGGTATAGCTCTTCTGGTTCTGGAAATGCAATCGCCCGGGGTAGGTGTGGCAGGCATGGCGGGTCTTGTGTGCATCGTGGCCGGGAGTGTGCTCCTTGCACCTACGGATTTCCCACGTAATTACTCCCCAGCTGATTTCCAGAGGACCATCATCGTATCGGTACTAGCTCCAACAATTGTAGTGGGAATGTTCCTCTTGTTTGCCATGTATAAGGTCATCAAGGTCAGAAGGCAAAAGCCTCTGTTTGGAGGGTTGGTGGGGGAAATTGCACAGGTCCACAAGGCCATAGGTCACGATGGTCCAGGTTACATCCTTTATCGTGGACAGTATTGGAAGGCCCGCTCAGATGAGCCTCTGGAGAAGGGTGAAAAGGTGATGATACTGGAAAAGGATGGGGTAACACTGGTGGTCAAACGGCTCACGAAGGAAAAAGAGCAGGATAAATGACATCACACAGTTGACCATTTGGTCCACTCACTCACATCAGACGGTCTTTCTAAACTTCAAAACCGCGTGCACATTTATAGTCAAACTAGGGCCCTTCGCCACATGCGCGCGCGTTTTTATTGGGCAGCTCAATAATACTATGAAGTGGCCGCAAAAAAATAGATATTCTAAGAAATGAGAAAAGGTTATAAAGCGAAATTCTAATTAGACATTCTCCTATCATGAGCGACCACAAATAGAAACCTTTAATACCAACAGTAGCAATCTGTACATCCCTGTGGGCTCGTGGGGTAGCCAGGATATCCTAATGGGCTTCGAAGAGGCATCAGCCCCGAAGAAACCCATCGACTCGCGTTCGAATCGCGGCGGGCCCGCTCATTCAATGTCTCATTCCTTTGCAAGTGTTATTTCAAATCCTACGACGGGTTGTCCCAGACCAAAATTAACGATGACCTGGGGATAAAGTTCACCCATCACTCCTATCTTTTTCCCGTTTGAGATGATATCTGCCCTTCTACCTTCCATGAAGGCCGGGTCGTCTGAGACAGCGACCTCATAGGGAATTACCCTTTCCCTCAGGAATGCATCCACAAGTTCCCTAACTTCCATGAAATTTGCATGGGCATGGATGGATAATGCTGCCACATGTAGTCCGTTCTTTCCATTTGTGACGACATCTCCGACCTCAAAGATCCTTTGAGGCAACTCTCGGTGCTGGTTCATGGACAAGATCTCAATGAGGTTCGGCAATATGGTGGTGCGCACCATGGTCTGCTCCTCGCTTATTGGGTGTAGTACATATGTCACATCATCGGTTTTTTCCCGGCACATCCAATCAAAGCTTATCTTCTCACTGCTAAGGGTAAATGGCATGACCTGCGAATAACCAAGTCCCATCATTATTTCCCGGACAGAAGAACTGATATCGGAGATGGGGTGGGACTTGCCAACGGTTGCGTTCATTGGGAATATGGCATGTATGTTATTGAAACCATAGCCAACTGCGATATCTTCAATGATATCTGAGTTGTCAAGGATATCAGCACGGTAGCTTGGTATCAGCACTTCTATTATATCGTTATGTAGCTCCTTTGCACCAAAGCCCATTCTGTTCAATTGCCTTATCGCTTCCTGCACTGAAAGGTCAAGACCTATCAGAGAATTGATCTCAGACAGCTTGAGTAGTTTTGTACGCGGTGAAAGATCAAGAGGTATATGCTCAGTGCCATCGGACCTTATCACTTTTACGTATTCTATCTCTCCTCCTCTTTCAGCAAGTGCTGTTGTCACTATATTGAGGGCCGTATAGACCTGTTCACTAAGCCCTGTGACATCAACAAGCAGGTCGGTGGTATCTTCACTTACCATGGTAAGTGTACCATTGATGATGGGGGGGAAGGATATCACGTTGTTCGCAGCATCCAGTATAAGAGGATATCTTTGGAGTCCATCCAGGATGCTGGCAAACCGTAGACCCTTTGGATGCTTCACCAATATCTCCCGTAGGGACATGGGCTCCGTGAAGTCCAAGGGAATGAAACGATGATCAGGGTCAGCTGCAATGTAGCGCAAGGGAGTTTTTACCCTGGCAAGGTCGTGCACTCCAATAGAGACCTTCTTTCGGTTGCGTCCCAAACCCCAATGGAGGGCTTCCTGTAGCTCCATAAGGGACCTTATCGCATCAGAACTTAGTTTGAGTCCCCGTACAACGGCACATCCAAATACCGGCCGTATCTCCTCTATCTGACGGTCCATGCTTATCTCTATCTGATAGGGCCTTACCTCATAATCACAAAGTCCTGTCTCTATATCAAGAAAACCGCGCATTGCACGTGCTACGCCCTCAACACTATAAAGATCAGGGCGGTCTGGGAAAAACTCAATATCGATAGAATCATCCTCAACACGCTCAATGTCTGCACCTATCATGGGCACACGTTTGATTATAGTATCTTTATCGGCTCCGGTAAGCTCTTCAAGGTCATTGTATGGTAAGGTAATTATCGGCATGCGGTATATCCTCTGTCCTCTGTGTTCTATCATGAACATAAACAACCTTTAGATTTAATGTTTTTGTTTTAGCAACCAGTTCTTTCCTCATTCTTGTATCCAACCCCTCATTCGTTCTGGTCATATCCTTTAGATCATAGGTCATAGATGCATGGTTTTTGTCTAATGTGAGGGATGTCGGTCAGAACGCGCGCGCAAGACCCATGAGCCCAGCGATGAATGGCACACACGGCACGGGGTAAACAGCTTTCTAAGCTAATATTATAGAAAATAGTAGTATGCAAGCGGAATTTACCAAAAAGGTAAGCTTAGGACTGTTGATATTATTTTTCAATATCCATGACACAACAAGCTTAAATAACAAGGATTATTATATTAAATTAGTAATACATATACATACACACTTGTGGCGATGGATATCGTCTGATTCCATGACAGTTACATAGAACGGGAACAATCGACGTATGGGGAATGAAAGGTCCACTTCAAATGAAGATAGCAAAGGTCCAGAGGGTACTGTCCTGGATACAAAAGAAGGGCACAGTGAAACCCAGGATCCGAATACTGGCGATGCATCACAAAAGATGTCTGAGCAGGAGCTAGAAGAAGAGCTTGGTTCTTTCATCCTAAAAAAGAATGCACCGGTTGTCAATAAGGTCAAAGATGAGAATACTGTTCAAAAAGGACCAACTGCAACTAAAGCCAGTCAAGTCCATTCAAAGGAAGAGGAATTCAACATCCTTCTTCCAAAGTCTCCGGGTTTTGGCCAGACTCGGAACAACATCCCCGCCATCAAGCCAAAGGGCAAGGACGTCCTTGTAAAGGACGATGATGCAAAAATAAAGGTACAGAACATACTAAAGGAAAATAAGCAGGAAGAACTGGCTATATCCGCCGGGGAGGGCATTACATCCGATGGTAATGCAGAGAGTATCAGTGTCCGGAAGAGTGAAGTAGAAGATATCAATGATGCTTCAAAAGATGAGGCTCCAATCCCCACTATTGAAAATGGGGTCGAGCCAGATGTCAATGGGACCCTGACGGCAAAAGGCCATGTCAGCACTGAGAGGATAGGTTTCTTTGCCAAAATAAAAGGTCTCTTTAAAAAGATCGAAGTAACTATAGACCCCTACGACCCAGATCTCCACGGCCCAATTTCATTGTTCAAGGGAGTTGAGGGCTATGAAGAAATAGAAAGGTATTGGGTCAACGAACCCTTCACTTTTGTAGTTATCCTCTACAATGAAGACAAAAACCATCATCTTTACTATGCGGTAGAGCCGGAACTTACAGATTTTGAGAAAGTGCTCTTGGATGAGATACGTGATCGTTTGCGGGACGTGTTGCTTGTAGAAGAGATAGATGAGGAAACATGTAACAGGGAGGAAGTGCTTGATAGAAAGATATGTTCTATCATTCAGGACTATGCCCTTGAGATCACTCCCACGATGCTTGTCAAAATATCCTACTACATCAAGAGAGATTTTGTCCGTTTCGGGAAGATAGATGTGCTCATGGGTGACACTTCCATCGAGGATGTCTCAGGCAATGGCCACGATGTGCCAATATTCCTATACCACCGTAAATATCAGAACATACCCACAAATATAGTGTATCCTGAAATAGAGCTTAACTCTTTTATCATCCAGATGGCACAGAGAAGTGGAAAGCATATCTCTGTGGCTGAGCCCATAGTTGATGCGACCTTGCCCGACGGTTCGAGGATACAGATGACCCTTGGGACATGTGTGACCGCCCACGGGAGTACTTTTACCATACGTAAGTTCAGTGAGGTGCCAATAACACCTGTAGACCTCATAAAGTGGGGCACCTTTTCTGCAGAGGCCATGGCATACCTGTGGCTTTGCATAGAGAATAACAAGAGCCTGATCTATGCAGGAGGTACTGCTTCGGGTAAGACATCCTCACTTAATGCTGTCTCTCTCTTCATTCCTGAAAAAGCTAAGGTGATCACGCTGGAGGATACAAGGGAGCTGAAGTTACCACATCCAAACTGGATACCTAGCATGACCAGAGACTCGTTCACAGCTGATGAAAGAGGGGCTGTGGACATGTATGACCTCCTCAAGGCTGCACTGCGTCAGCGTCCTGAATACCTGCTTGTAGGTGAGGTAAGGGGTAAGGAGGCCTTGACACTTTTCCAGGCAATGTCTACCGGACATACCACCTTCTCTACCATGCATGCAGACTCCGTGGCATCGGCCATCCACCGACTTGAGAATCCTCCAATAAGTGTACCTAGGTCGATGATACAGGCACTGGACATCATGAGTATCCAGTCCCAGACATATACAAAGGGGAAACGTGTGAGGAGGAACATCAAACTGGTAGAGATCATCGATATCGATCCCAATACGAGGAATATCAGGACCAATGACATATTTGTTTGGGATTCTGAGAATGATGTCTTTGTCAGGACGGGTGAATCCAAAGCTCTTTTTGATATCAAGATGAGACGGGGATGGGGTCAGGGCAGGATAGAACAAGAGCTCTATTATCGGCAAAAGATCCTGGAATACATGGTCCATAACAACATCACCGATTTCAATGAGATATCGGGGTTGATAAACGCCTACCAATCAAGACCCGAGCGTGTGCTGAAAGAACTACAAATGATATGAAGTGGGGGTAAAGCTTTGAATGTGAATGCGACAGACTCTAAAAGCCCACTGCAACAAGCACATGGAGATGTTCAGGGTATTGAAAAAAAGATGCCTGATAAAAAAGTTAAAAATGGAAGGAAAAAACTAGATCTCCAGCCATATGTCCATAAGGTCGGTGTTTATTATACAGTCCTCAAAAAGGTTCCTTTTGTCCTATTTGGGGAAAGGATCAAATCCAGCAGACAGAAATATGAGACCCTCCAAAAGCAACTGAACCAGGCACGCATCCCTCTCCCTCTTGAGATCTATATTTCCAATGCCATATTCTTCTCAATACTTGCAGGGGTCTTTGGTGCCTTCCTTGGACTTTCTATCACATATGCAATAATCAAGATCATAGGGCTTCCTGAAAAGATCACGAACCTCACGTTCAGTTCGAACATGGCCTTCTTGCTCTCTTTCAAAGAGGTCTTCATCACATTGTTCATAACTTTGTTCTTCATTGTGGGCCTTTCGGGGCTTGTGTACAGCCTGTTCATGATCTATCCTGGATACAGGGCAGGTGAACGTAGGTCCAAGATCGATGTCCAATTGCCTTATGCAGTAACATTCATGTATGCTCTTAGCAAGGGAGGTATGAACATCATCGATGTGTTCAGGGCACTTTCCCGTTCAGAGGATACATATGGTGAAGCTGCTAAGGAGATCGATGTCATTGTAAGGGATATGGATTATTTTGGTCATGACCTGCGCACGGCCCTGTCGCATGCATCCCAGACCACACCCTCGGAAAGGTTCAAGGACCTTATCTATAATCTACTTACTGTCATAGATAGTGGAGGGAATATCCCTAACTATTTCCGTGACAAGTCCGAACAGTACCTGATAAAGTCCGAGGTGGACCAGAAAGGTTTCCTCGATACACTTGCTTTGCTTGCAGAATCCTATGTGACAGCATTTGTTGCCGGTCCTCTATTCATTATAATCATGGGTGTGATGATGGCTGTTATGGGCTCAGGGTCCAGTGTAATGGTCTATGCTATCATTTATGGGGTATTACCTGTTGGTTCTCTGATGTTTGTCATAATGATCAGTATTATAACTCCTACTGAGATGGGAGAACCAAAGCTCCTTAACACTCGTCTTGTACTCGACCATGGAATTCCTCAAATACCGGTTCACCTTGAACCAGTTTATGATGAACGTGGGGAAGCCGTTGAAGAGGCTCCTGAAAAAACAAGGGAGCGGAATTACTATCTTGCATTCATCAGATCAAAGAAGTTACTTTCCCTGAAGAGGACTTTAAAGGCACCCCTTGGACCCATGTTCAAGAATCCACTGAACACGTTGTTTGTCACAGTCCCGCTTTCGCTTCTACTTCTTGTTGTGCCTCTGGTAGCAAATATCAAGCAATTGGGGACGCCAGAACTTCTGGTGGACTTTATTGATGACTATGTTGTTTTCGCTATTTTGCTTATAATAGTGCCACTTTCTGTATTCTTTGAAATTAAGAACATGAAGAAGAAAAAACTTGAGAACAACTTCCCTGATTTCCTGAAAAAACTGGCAAGTACCAATGAAACCGGCATGACGCTCAGGGACTCTATCAAACTCATGGCAAGGTCAGAAACCGATGCCTTAAGCCGCGAGGTCAAAATGATCTGGCATGATGTGCTTTGGGGTATCGAAGTGAACGATTCATTGATACGCTTTGCAAACAGGCTCAGGACACAGGTTGTCACACGTTCCCTTTCTCTTATTACCAAGGCCAATGAGTCCAGTGGTGATGTGGGGGAAGTTTTGATAGTTGCAGCCAGGGATGCCGCTTCCGAGCAGGGTATGAGAAGGGAGCGTACCATGAATATGTTGATCTATATTGTTATCATCTACATTTCCTTCTTTGTTTTTGTAGGTGTGATCTTTGTTATTTCAACCACTTTCCTTTCTGAGATGGCGGCAGCCGGGGAGCAAATGGCAGCATCTGGTGGTCAGGGTGGTTTCCTCAGTAGTTTCAACCTCAAGGCCTATACTCAGCTCTTCAAACACGCATCAATAATACAGGGTTTGTCCTCGGGCCTTATGGCCGGAGCAATGGGTGAAGGACGTGTCATGGCAGGATTGAAGCATTCTACAATTATGATGACCATTGGATATGTAGTGTTCACGCTCTTCATTTGAGCATGTCCAAAGTTTCCTTCTGTTTGGGAATAAGTACTGGGCTACGGTTTTAATAAAAGCTCCGGGCTTCGGTCAGAACGCGCGCGCACGACCCGGGGGTGGGTTCGATTAATGGGTACGGGCACCTTCAAATGGATAATTGGCACCATGATACGGGGCAAAGCACTTGATATACCTGGGATAAATGTAGATCGAGTGCTATCTATATCGGACAATGTGCTCACTAGTTTTTATCTAAGCAATTTATATTATCCCTATAGATAATACTAGTTATACTAAATACGAATCGTTATGTTTATTTAGCTTAACATAGTAGTCCATGTGTATCAATCTATTTCATATGAGCTATAACCATCCATACTTTATTATTCAAATACAAAGGAAGTGTATAAATGCATATATTTGAAGGTTTTTTACCATCTCCATGGTGGCAGTTATGGTTTGCTGTCTCCATTCCAGTTATCATGTATGGTATCTGGCAGATGAACAAACTAGTGAGTGAAAGACGTGAGATAGTGCCTCTGCTCGCAGTTGCCGGAGCTTTCATCTTTGTACTCTCCTCTCTGAAGCTCCCTTCCGCAGTGACCGGCAGTTCATCACACCCCACAGGTACAGGTCTTGCTGCTATCCTTTTCGGTCCAGCGGTCACATCTGTTCTCAGTGTGATAGTACTTTTGTATCAGGCCCTTTTCCTGGCACACGGTGGTCTGACCACCCTGGGAGCCAACGTTTTCTCTATGGGGATAGCAGGTCCATTCGTTGCATATGCATTCTATAAGGCTGCTTCAAAGGCTGGTATGAACTTCTACCTGAATATTTTCATTGCAACAGCGCTTGCTGACTGGGTGACCTATGTTATAACGTCACTGCAGCTTGCTTTAGCTTTCCCGGCTGGGGGCAGTGTACTTGCATCGTTTAAAATGTTCGCCATCATATTCGCCGCAACCCAGGTGCCTCTTGCTATAGTGGAAGGTGCCCTGACAGCACTTATAATGAAATATGTTGTGCAGATAAAGAGCGATGTACTGGTAGGCCTTAAGGTGCTCACCTCCACATCAGCCAAAAAGATCAAGGAGGCAATGGAATGAAACTTGAATACATTGTTGCTATCGTGCTAGCATTATTTGCCGTCCAGTTCTTCTATGGCATGGCCAACAACCCAGATTCGGAGTTTGGTGGGGCAGATGGCCTTGCCGGAGATGTGATCGCCGAGATCGATCCAAGCTATGAACCTTGGTTCGAGGGAGTTGGATTTGAGCCACCAGGTGGCGAGACAGAAAGCTTGCTCTTTGCTCTCCAGGCTGCATTCGGTTCTGTTATAATCGGCTACACTATCGGATATTACAAGGGAAAGGCATCTAAGGATTGAATTATACCTGCATTGCTTTTCTCCTTTTCCTTTCTTTTTATCATGACGAAATACTTATCTATAAAGGACAGTATCTCAGCCCATTATACATGTAACGTAAATACTTATGTGCATTTCATCTGATTTTAGTTCTCAGCAGGTTTAAGTAAATGGTACATATCTTGGATGCTTATGCTGTATCAAGTCCCCTCAGATACAGGAACAACTGGCTCAAATTGGGCATTGTTACTTTTGGCATCCTTGCAGGCGTTCTTTCTGAATCGCCCTTTGTCCCTCTTGTCATTGCAATATGTATGAGCCTTGCTACAGTGCATCTTGGAAGGATCCCAGCTGGGACATATCTAAAAATTCTAGCTACACCTGCTGGTTTTGTTCTTGTCAGTGCTGTGGTCATAGCCTTTTTCTTCGGAGAAGGAGAAAAGCTGTTCACACTTCACCTCTTGGGATTTTCCTTCGGGGTAAGTTCTGCAGGGCTTAATATGGCGATGCTGGTACTTGCACGCACCCTTGGGGGCATGTCCTGTTTGCTCTTCCTTTCCCTTACAACTCCCATGATCGAGCTCTTCTCGGTGCTTAAGACCACACGTCTCCCCGATTCATTCATTGAGATCTCAATGATGATGTACCGATATATCTTTGTATTCTTGGATGTGGCCATGGGAGTTCGATATGCACAGATAGTGCGTTTGGGTTACAAGGATATACGTACCTCCTTCAGGTCAACGGCCATGCTGGGCACAAATCTATTCATACGCTCATGGGAGCAGGGAGAAAAGCTTTACCTTGCAATGAGTGCAAGGTGTTACGATGGAAAGCTTGTCATGCTCGATGAGAAAAGACCGGTCAGGCCAGCTGAGATCGCATTGACATGTAGCTACTTTGCATTGGTGATAGCTGTTTTTTATCTTACACGAGGAATATCGATAATCTGAGGTGAATATGTTCATTCTAGAAACACAAGGTCTTAGTTACGCTTATCCCGATGGTACCCTTGCCCTTGAGGATATCGATATTAAGATAGAACAAGGAAAGAAGATAGCTTTTGTCGGACGCAATGGCTCTGGGAAATCCACGCTCTTTCTTGCCCTGAATGGTACGCATAAGCCCCAGAATGGTCAGGTGCTTTTTCACGGGAAGGCATTGACGTATGATTCCAAGTCACTACGGGAGGTTCGCAAGAATGTAGGCATCGTTTTTCAGAATTCCGATGACCAGATCTTTGCTCCAACCGTTTATCAGGATGTGGCTTTCGGGCCAACGAACCTGGGATATCCAAAGGACAAGGTCGAAAAGATAGTGGCTGAAACCTTGGAATACGTAGGCCTTAGCCACTTGAAGAACCGTCCTCCCCACAATCTTAGTGGGGGACAGAAAAAACGTGTTGCCATTGCGGGTATAGTTGCCATGGACCCAGAGGTCATAGTCCTTGATGAGCCCCTTGCCAATCTGGATCCGGTTGGTGCCGATGAGATAATGGACCTGCTAAATGAACTGAACCACTTTGGCAAGACCATCATAATATCTACTCACGATGTGGACCTGGCATATAGCTGGGCAGACTATGTATTTCTCATGAACGACCGCAAGGTCATCAGCGAAGGAGCTCCTGAAAAGATCTTCAGGCAGACCGAGAACCTCAAGACTGCCTCCCTCAGAAGACCTGTGACCCTTGAGATATATGAAGAGATCAAAAAACGAGGTCTTGCAAAGATCAAGCGCTGCCCAAAGAATATACCGGACCTGGTTCAGACCCTGAGCCCACAGCATCTCCTTTGGGTGGATGTCACACCAGAGGTCAAGGAAGGAGATGTGCTGAACCTAGGTATCCTCTACGGTGAATATGCCATGGATTCCATGTATGAAGCTATCAATTGTCGTGTGCTCCATATCCATGATAACGGCCTTGCCATCGTTGAAATGGATAGGAAGGCCCTTCGTGCTGGTTCTATTGGTATTTACGATACATCCCGCTATTCCTATGAGGACCTGATGCATATCATTGCAAGGGATGGTATAGAATGCGTGGGTGCCATGGGCAAGAAGAGCAAGATGATAGCTGAGGCCGATGGTCTGTGCATCCATGTTACTTCTGGTGTCATCGATCGTTCCATCCTCAATGCCTTGTCAGGACAAAGATGTCTCATCATTACTCATAGCGGTATGGTAGAGCATGCCCTCGACAGAATAAAAGCATATGTGGAAAAGAGTGGTATCAATATCCCTGTAAGTATCGCCAATCCCTTGACTGAAAAGTAGATCCTTCTTTCCGCACGTCCCTTCATTCTTGAATTTGGCGTGCGGTCACTGTCGCGCGCGAAGTTATGTGGGAGCGGTTGGCTATTTGGGTGTAGAAGCGCCATTTTTCAAAACGAACAATGGAAGGAAACACATGCGGAAATAAAGGTAATCAAAAGTCTATGGACATTGACCTCTATTTTGGAATTTTAGGCATCATGTAAGTACTTCTCACTATCTTCACATACGCAAAGTCCACACAATGCCAGTTCAATGTCTGATTGCTTATTCTTCACTGGGCAAAAATATTCGCCATTATTGTATGTGACAAGGGAGCCTCCAGGAAATATCATGCCTACGGGGTGTATGGGTTTTCTCTCTATGAATGTAAGATATGGATAGACAACATTTACAAATCTGTGAAAGGCTCGGTGCTTACTGTCATCAATATTATACTCCCGGTCCATTCTTTTGAGCAGTTCTGTGTATTGGTCTTCATCTACTTCTGTGTCATCGGATACACTGCACCGCTTTAGGTCTTGGAATGCTTCATACAGATAAATAAAGAAATCTGCTGCATATGCCTTCCTGTACTTTTCAGGCATGTCTTTCACCATATCAGAAAATAAAGCCCTCGCATGGCAAAGGTCATCATTGGATATCTTCCTGGCTTCGTTTTTCAGTTTGTACAGAAGTTCTTTCTGTTTCATCTGATACTAGTTATCAGACCTTTGATATAAACCTTGACATACTGTTCATCGTATCATGGGATAGAATGGATGGTCTTGATTGTCTGATCAGAATTTTGCTTTATATCCTTATCGCTTTTTTTAAGCATACTCCATTTTCACGTTAATTCCTATATACTGTCCATCCCTCGGGAAAAACGCGCGCGATTGGCGGCGAGCCGGGATTGGACTGTAAAAAGGGCCGCGTTTTTCGTAATCTTACATGTTTGTCCGTGAGGAAGCATTAAATCATTGTATGGAAGATAGATAGCGATGAATATGCCAGAAAATAATGAAGTACATGATGTCAAAGGCCTGCAACCAAGGTCTATCACGCTTGCAAAGAAGATGGATAGTGCCTTTGGAGATGGGATCACTGGTTTTTATAGTGCTATATGGGCCGACCGCGAAGGAGGAATTTCTAAAAAAGATAAGCATCTGCTTGTATTCGCCATTGCTTGCTCCAGCTCGAAGACAGATAGCGCCATTAAAATTCTTCCAAGACTTAAGAAGTTTGGAGCCAGTGCCCAGGAGATAAAGGATGTATTGATGCTGGTTGCATGGACCAGTGGCATGCAGAACTTCACTGATATCTCACCGGATGTGCTCAGGGAAATGGAAAAGCTGGATTTCTAAGCTTTCCTATTTTAAAATTCCGACTATCATGCCCAGTATGGCATCTCCAAAGAAGTAGAGCTGCAGTATCAATATCAGTGGTAATCCTAATCGGAAGCTCACGTGCCTTGTCTTATGGCGATAGTGGTACATTCCTGCAATTGCCCCAAGACTTCCGCCCACAATGGCCCACATGAAGAGGTCCTTCTCAGCTATCCTGCTACTTTTCTTTTTTGCTTTCCTTTTGTCACTCCCCATGAGAGAAAAGGCTATCAGGTTCACAAGTACCAGATACAAAAGAACTATTATTGAAATATTCATACTATTATATATCTACCAATCCACATTAAGGTTTTCCGGTCCTTTTTCATGTCAGATGAGCTTGTCTGATCAGAATTTCGCTTTATATTCTTATCGCTTTTTTAAAGCATACTCCATTTTTCACGTTTATTCCTATATACTGTCCACCCCTCGGGAAAAACGCGCGCGATTGGCGGCGAGTCGGGGCTTGGACTGTAAAAGGGTGCCGCGTCTTTTGTTAACTGTTCATCTGATCAGAAATGGAGGAAATATGAGCTAATTAGACAATCTCCAGATAGAACATTCAGTTTTTAAAAATTCATAACCTACCCAGGAGTTCATCTTCCATCGGCATCCTGGACCAGGTTTTCAGAACAAAGATGTATCTCTATAAAAATTAAAGAGCCTCGAACGGGATTTGAACCCGCGGCCTCGTCCTTACCAAGGACGCGCTATACCCCTAAGCCATCGAGGCGCAAAATTAGATGATAGGGTGCGAAGACATGAATAGACAATATCAATTAATAAGCTTTCGGTTGGATATGTGTTAGTTTATAAACACCATCTCGAATCCACTGGGAAACGTTCATTGATCCACATAAGGATGTTGTTATTGCAGACAATACGGTATGAGCGGGACAAAACCGAAGATGTACCAAAAAGGGCTTCATCCATCATGAGCTCAATACTCTCAAAGTCCCGGCGGGTTTCGATGTTATGGTCACGAAGGATCCTGCCAATAGGTATATCCGCCTTCATCATGTCACTGCGTACACCTTCTGGCATCCTTTCAAGGGGGGAAAGTGATCGGGCACGCACAAAAGGAACACCACCCGAATATAGTGTGACCACACGGTCATTGACCTGCGCACCAATGTCCACACAAAACAGTTTTGCCATGTGCTCATCGGCAGGGACCACATGCTGGTATTCGGTCACGACAGTGGTGGGGTGTTTTGTCATTATTTCCAATAGGAATGTCACCGAACCATCGGTACCTGCACATACTCTCAGGCATGTAGGGATATCAAAACCCTTCAGGGTCTCAAGAAAGTCCATAACAGACGACCTCGAAAAAATGATAATGGAGCAGGGGAAATGGTGAGCATTAGCCCGAAACTTCCTTCTTTGCCTGCTGCAGGCGTTCCTTGGCAGTATAACCGGTTGCCTTTAAGAGGAAATCCCTGAATCGCTTATTGGTATCCAGTATCACGGCGTCATCTTTGACCGATTTATCGGATACCGAATCAACGGCCAGCTTCTTACCTTCTATCCATACAGTAAGGCTTGACAATATGCCATAGGAGATGACAAGTCTATTGCCATCACGCCTGATCTCGGAGGGAAAGATCTCTTTCAGGCATTCTTCTATCCTGCCAATGTCAGGTGTAAAACCTCTTTTTAACTTGTATTCCTGCATTTGTATCAAATTATTATAGCATCTTAAAATGAATAAATGTAGCGGTAAAGAACAGAGAACAGGCGTCCATAAGATAGGATGTAACAGTGAACTTTATATATCGACCCTGCTTTATCCCAAGAATAGAAGTTAAGAGAGGTACAGCTTTAAGATCTGCCCCCAAGGCTGAGCGGATATTTGTATAGATAGAAGAATAATTGCAAGATTAGTATGTTCTTTGAAGCTGTGTGTTGATAATAGAATATTAAAGGTGATTGAAATAGCAAGAAAGTTACAACTTGAAGATCTGGAGCGTATAAAGGCCCTGGAAGAAGGTAATGAAGAAGTAGTTGAGCTGGAGGACCTGTACGACCTTATAATACCTCCCGGCACACCTTCTTACATAGTATATGACCTTGTTGAGGAGTTTGACCTTGAACCGCTCACAAGGACAATACGCGTCAGCATTGTTGAGTGTGATGAAAGAGAACTAATAGTCCTGCGCGGCAAATTAGAGGTCGTACAGGAAGCTGAGAGATACCTGCACAGTGAATTGGATGCATGGGTGAACAGTGAAGACTGAAAGACCTTAATGTACCCGTGGGCCTATGCCAGTGATCGACTCGCAGGTGAAATCAAATACTATCGCCCTATCTGTCCTATTATGGATCTCAAGTCTACGGGTGTCATTTATTTTTCCTGCAACAGTGGCCAATATACCAGCCTTCTCAAAAATACTGATACATTCGGCCGCATTCTCTTCCCTCGACGTCACAATGTAACCTGTTGCAGGATATATCTTTAGCCACTGTTCAAGCTCTATGTTAGGGGGGCATGCTATCCTATCCAGATCAAGCGATGCTCCAACCTTACTTACCTCACATAGCATGCCCAGAGTACCAACTGTACCTGGGTTACTGATGTCCTTTCCTGCTGTGACGAGCTTCTTTTCTCCTATCTTCTGCATCACCATGAAACGCTCACGCACGATCGCTGCATCCTTGAAGGAGGTCGTATCCCAACTATAGGGAGAATTCTTCCCAACCCGCCCGTCCATATCGTAAGCTACGATTATGACATCACCGGGTTTTGCACTATCGCTACGAATCACGCAGTCCTTTTTGGCTATACCGATGATGGCAACGGCCAGAGAATTAAAAGGTGAGTCTGGATGCATGTGACCGCCGACCATGGGTACACCAAATTTCTTTACACCATCTCTGATGCCTTCAATTATCTCCTGGGCAGACCCTGGGTCCTTTGATGACATCACATTGACCATCGCAAGAGGCCTGCCGCCCATTGCTGAGATATCGTTCACATTGACAACAACAGATGTATAGCCAGCCCACCATGGACTCTTGTTAGCTATCCTTTCCCATATGCCATCGGCTGCAAAAAGGATAACGTCGTCACCACCAATATCAATGACAGCTGCATCATCTCCAAAATCAGCTATCGAACAAGCATATTCACTACGGACGGTCTCAAAGAGGCGTACGACATCCGCAATTGGCTTTTTGCGGGTCACTCCTTCAAACTCCCTGATGCTTTGCGCAAGCCTTTCCAGATCCAACTGAACACCTGCCAGAACAATGATATCCTTAAACTTATGCTATAATATAGGGGCCAATTATTATCTGCATTGAGATAGTTTTTCCCATTTTATTTTTTATATGCTATCATCCATCTGATCAGGGGGTGCCAGAATGCATGCCCAGACTGGCACCTTCCACATCTATTCAGCTCAATGTGACCTTGGATTGGTCAGAGCATGTAACGTTTACAGAGGATGGTTATTGATACGCATACTTTACTATAAGTACCTCACTCTTCACCTGAATGCTTTGCCTTCTCCTGCATCTCCAGCTTTACAATATCCCTGCGCTTCTCGCTCATCTGGGACAGGTCCTGCCCTATAAGTCCGTACGCGTCAGATCTGCATTGACGGCAATGTCTCATCTGTTGTACATACGGCTCGCAGGCGTCCTGTATCTCCTGACGGTACTCTGGAGTTGGGGGCTGCATATGCGCAAACTTTGCCTGGCAGATGAGTGGCATCACATTCATGATGAAGACCCCAAGCTCATTCATCTTCTTTGCGACCTCGATCACGTGCTGATCATTGATACCGGGGATCAATACTGTGTTGATCTTGACCACCAGGCCCGCCTCAACAGCTGCGGTGATGCCAGCAAGCTGATTCTTTACCATTATCTGTGCAGCTTCAAGACCGCGGTACACCTTACCATGATAGCGCACATGCCCTACGATCTTCTCCTGGATGGTAGGATCAATTGCATTCAATGTCACTGTAAGTGTGGTGACGCCAGAATCGATTATCTCTTGCAACCTTTCCGGAAGCATCAGGCCATTGGTACTAAGGCACAATGTGACTTCAGGGAATTCCTTCTTGATCATGCGTAGCGTCTCGAAGGTCTCATCATTGGCCAGAGGGTCGCCAGGACCTGCCACAGCCACTACCTTAATGTATGGGTGGTCTTTAAGCACCATCCTTGTCCTCTCCAGGGCTTCCTGGGGTTTTAGCACCTCACTGGTCACACCTGGCCGGCTCTCATTGACGCAATCGAACTTCCGATCGCAATAATTACATTGGATATTGCACTTAGGAGCGACAGCAAGGTGAATTCTTCCGTATCTATGCTGGGCTTCCTTGGAATAACAGGGGTGTTGAGCAATTATCCTCTTCATCTCCCTTTCCTTTGAAAGTTGTTCATCACACGCACTAATTTCGGTTTTGTCTATAATATCAGCTCCTTTGCAGATCCCTTGAACAGCTCAATAAAAGCATAAGGTATTGATAATGTTTTGTATTAGGCATACCTACGAAATATGCACTCAGGGACCTATTTCACACCACTTGCCCTGCCCTTCCCAGATCTTCAGTGTAATAGGATAGTGCAACCTTGATGAAAGGCGCCCATGCATGTGCTCACACATATTCTCCACGCTTGGATAGTCCAAAAGGTCATTCAGTAGCACATGGTCATATTCAGCAAGTACTTCCTTTACTGTCTTCTTTATCTCATAGAAGTCCATGATCATTCCATTCTCGTTCTTTTCACCCTCGATGACAACCTCTATCTTATAGGTATGTCCGTGTACTCTTCCGCACTTCCCGTGTTCTGGAAGGTAATGAGCACTGTCAATATGGTCAATTATCCCTAGTTTCATTTTCATCAAAGACACCCCCACATCCTATGGGTCTGTGGTATGATCAAAGTATTGATATCGTCAAGTAGCCTCTCCTGCAAGCCTATCAGCAAGCCAGGTTCAGGGAGTAGCTCTTTCTGTGAGACTGGCTGGAGCACGGCACACGAGATATATCCGGCTATCGCACCCACAACCCCCATCACATCGTCTGGGTCTGTGTCCCTGGTCACCACTATCTTACAGAAACACTCCCTGTCCTTTGTACATTTCAACATCCTGAAGCACTCAATGGTATTTTCGATATGCTGGCTGTCATCATCCATGGATGCTGTGGATAATGGAGATGATGAGAGCAGTTTCACATCCCCTGCAACATAGGAGACCTTGTCCCTTAGCTTTTTGGCCATGTGGGGCAAGCTCATGTTCGATTCAAGGTAAAGAGGTATCCCGATATCAAGCTGGGAGATGAGGTCAGCATGCATGAGGGGTTCTCCTCCGGTAAGCGATACTGAATGGACCTTCCCATAAGAAGTAGCCATTCTAGAGATATCCTCTATGCACAAGGGATTATCAAGATGCATGAACACTCCTGACCCTGGGACCTCTTCAAACCTGCACTGATCAGGAATTGTTACAGGAGTATCACAATAACTGCAGTGTAGATTGCATCCTGTGAACCTTACAAATGCTTGTCTGACCCCTACATAGGGTCCCTCGCCCTGCACAGAACAGAAGATCTCGCAGATATTCGAAGCATTCGGCTTCAATGTCATCGCATCACGTCCAAAGGCCTCGATTTTCGCAGGTCCCCTTCAATATCTTTCATTTCATTCACATAGGCTTCTGCAATTTTTGAAAGGGTCTCTTCCACATCATTCCCATATATACCTAGGTCAGCGAGGCTCCCATAATATTCATGGGTCACGTTAATTCCAAAATGGATCTTCTGTGATACTGCAGAGGTACTGGCAATGGATATCGTAAGTTTTTTACCATTGATGAACAGGTCATCACCGCTACGGACAATGCTTGCTTTTGAAGACAAGACCTCATGCACCAGTGAAGTGAAAAGCCTTTGTCGTGCATATACTAGTTTCAGATCGGTCGAGTCAAAATGCTCAATGATGAAATGGAGCATATCGTCCGAGTAAATAAGGTCTCCCTGTTTTTTATCTTCAAGGTCTATCATATGCTCAGGCCTGACATCGCAGGCTCCCCTGAAGGCTACAATAGAATCAGCTTGCACATCTGCCAGATAATAAGCCCAGAGGGATGAGATCTGGCTGCCGTCATAATCTATCTTCCTGTCAATGACCAAACATTCCATTATACCACTTTTATCCTATCACTTATTCAAAAGCCTTTTAAGCAAGGGGTCCTCAACACCCGCTTCACTGAAGGCGCGTATCCTTCGTATGCAACTCTCACATAGGCCACAGGGAAGCTCTTCTCCTATGTAGCAGCTCCAGCTATACTCCAGTGGACTTCCTGCTTCCAGGGCCTTGAGCACTATATCCTTTTTGTCATAGGACAAAAGAGGAGCAAGGACCTTCACTTTGTTTAGGGTGGAATATGAAAGGGAATTATCAATAGCTGCAATGAACTCGGGAGAATTGTCAGGAAAGTTTGCAGCCTCCTCCCTGTTGAAACCTGTGACAACATACTTGCATTCCATACTTTCTGCAAAGCTTGCTGCTATATTTATCAATACACCGTTACGATTTGGTACCCACACGCTCTTTGCGGTACTGGCAGCGATAGCTGGGTCAGCTTCAGGTGCAAGCATCTCCTGGGACATGACCGGAACTTCGCGGTCGGTATTTACAAGTGATGTTTGTGTGATAGCTGCAAGCCAGTCGAGCCTGATGACATGCAATGGTATATTATAGTGTTCACACACCTTCCTGGAATATTCTATCTCGCGTCTTGCTGAGCGCTGTCCATAATCAAAGACCAATGCAAGTCTGATCTGTATATGTTCCCTTGCTAGGGATATGGATGTGACTGAATCAAGTCCGCTACTTAAAAGGGCTATTGCGCTATTGATCTTTGTGTCCTCCATTCACTCGTGTTCCTGAGCTAGACATGAAGGTATATTCTCAGGAGAATACTGGGATAATATGCTTTTTATATAAGAAAGCTTCGCATATATTATAAGAACTGTTAATATATAAGTAGTACTAATATAATGTGCAAAAGGAGATACTAAATGCCAATGATAAAAGACAAACAAAACCTTGCTACTCTGATGCAGCGTATGTACTGGGTCGAATCCGAGATGGAGCAGATGGGTACATGGGAAGCTCGTATCGAATTGATGGATGAGCATTTCGATGCACTTGAGATCCTGTCCCATGACTCTGATATGCATGGTACGATCATGGAGAAATGGATGAGGAAAGCAAATATCGATGTCCCTGTCACAATACCCAAAGGTTTGCCTAAGCATATTTTGGATTTCAATGGGCTTACAGCACCTGAGATTTTCGAAATGATACGGAAGTACGAGACACTTGCAATGAACAGCTATAAGTCTATGCGTAAAACAGATCCTGGTGTCCTAGAAGAGCTCTTGCCTGATGAAAATGACAGAGCTGAATTTATAATGGATATAGAAAGACTGATTAGGGATGAGGAAAAACATACCAATATTTGCAATAAACACGTTCGTGGATTTGCAAAGATCGTGATATAAAAAATGATTGTTAAGCATTCCCAAGGTGCTGCAAAAGGTGTTGTGGACAGGCTTGGAATCTAAGATATATGCCTTTTAAAAGCTGGAGGTCAGCAGGTCTATATGACCTGCTTTCCACAAAATCAGACCACTACTATTTCTATCTCGAATGTGTAAGTGGTATCATTTATCTTTGTTATATTCACTGGTTTGCTGACTACGGTCTGGTTTACGCTGCTGGTATTTGAGCCTGTTCCGCTACCAGTACCCGGGTTATTAGTTGTATTGTTATTACCAGTATTACTGCCACCGGCGCCCGATACTG
This sequence comes from uncultured Methanosarcinales archaeon, assembly GCA_964492225.1. GTDB lineage: Archaea > Halobacteriota > Methanosarcinia > Methanosarcinales > Methanosarcinaceae > Methanolobus. Next base: position 2,182 of record CAZBJM010000011.1, on the reverse strand, counting down.
GTGGAACTGCTGGGGCTGTGTTACCACCTTGCGGTGATGAAGTTTCGCCCCCCATAGAACCCCCACCCATAGGTCCTCCGGTAGCTTTACCCAATTTTGGAGTTGACGGTACATTGTTGGAGGTTTCTCCATCCTTCTCTGTATCGTCAATATCCAGTGAATTAAGTATCTTAGCAGGTGCTCCAATAATCAATGAAGCAGTTTTTTTCTCGGCTTCCACATTCCCATCAGAAAGTGAATCGAATAGAATGTATCCTGATCCTAAAAGGAAAATCCCAAGAATTATGACTAAACGCCTATCCATTTTTCTTACCCCGTTTTTCATGTGGCTCTTTCATAGAGCTAGTCCTATAGTGCTGATGTTTAATATATAAACATTCTGCTCCATGTATATATCATAATCATTATGATGATGATGTATTCATACGAATTCATCCATTGTTTTTGGTCAACATGTCCTACCGACTGTTCTCCCTTATCCCACTACACAAACCACAGTCCCGTCGCGTGCAGTTGTGGGGTTCCATGGCCTTTTCTATGGACTAAGTACCAATCATTGCAGAACACTATCCTTAAAGACCCACCCTTTTTATTGAATCGTTTAATGCGAGCAAACCCAGCCTCAGTGTCTGAAGACCTTCTTTGAAGAGAAGTGTGTCCTTATAGCTAGAACTAGAAGGGGGGAGGTAGGAAGGTGCGGCCATGCGCACAGAATGGCCGCAGTATGTTCAATATCGCTTATACTCTCTGCACTTCTCAACAAATGCATTCACCGGGAATGCTGCTGGATGTGCGTGGGTATAGCTTGCAATTGAATTGTGCTCGGTGATGCCGTCCATTCCGTCCTTGATACCTTTACCCTTTGTCATTTCAAAGACCAGCTTTGCATCACTATCACATGTGGTCAGCGAATAATGGAACTCATGACCGCGGATAGGTCCCTTGATAAAATCCCCTCTTGCGACGCCTTCAGTGTAGCCAAGGGCTTGGAGCTTCTTTGTCAAAAGGGTTTCAGCCGGGAATATATCTGCTGTACGATATGTCCTGCCGTCGGCCTCATAGGACGAGGAAAGATATTGCAGTCCGCCACACTCCCCGTAGATCGGCATGCCATCAGCTGAAAGGTCTTTTAGTACCTTTGTTGTCCTTGAACTTTCAAGTTCTTTAAGATACAGCTCAGGATATCCTCCACCAAAATACATTCCATCTACTTCAGGTACTTCGCCTTTGACAGGACTGAAGGGCACAATAGTTGCACCTGCCTCCCGTAATGCATCGAACATCTCCTGGTAATAAAAACAAAAAGCACTATCCATCGCTACACCTATGCGCACATCAGCATCATGGGGCTCTTTCACTTGCATGGGTCTTGCGTCTGATGCACTATCTGCAATGGATATGATAGCATCCAGGTCTATATGCTCCTCTATGAACTGTGCAAGTTTTGAGGCATCGAAGTCCTGTTCATGGGCCATGTAAAGGCCTAGGTGTCTTGAGGGGACACTGATATCCTGGTTGCGCGGGAGAGTGCCAACAATAGGTACATCAGGGATACAATCTTTGATCATCTCTGCATGCCTTGGACTTCCTACCCTGTTGAGTATAACACCTGCAATACGTACATCCGGGTCGTATCCCTTGAAACCTTTTACAATAGCAGCAGCACTACGTGACATCCCATGTACGTTTATGACCAGTATGACCGGAACCCCAAGGGACTTTGCAACATGTGCTGAACTGGCTATCTCTGTGGACCCCATCCCATCAAAAAGACCCATGACCCCTTCTATAACATTGATGTCCGCATGTTGCGAGTATCGGGAAAATGTCTTTCTGACGCCTTCCACTTGCATCATGAAGGTGTCAAGGTTCCTGGAAGGTCTGCCACATATTGCAGTATGGTATGTGGGGTCGATATAATCAGGTCCGACCTTATAGGGTTGCACATCCATCTGTCTCTTTTTCAGGGCCGCCATGATCCCCATGGATACGGTGGTCTTTCCCACACCACTGTGTGTACCAGCCAGCAGTATAGCTTTTGTCATAAGGGTAGTTTGTCAGATATGTATATATGTATATTCCAAGAGGAGTTTTTTTCTCTGTATTTCTTGTGTGCTCAGATATCTGTTGTCATTTTGTGGCTTTCTGTAAGTTTTGAGCTCATTGATGAAGACATCCTGAA
>CAZBJM010000010.1:39169-43368 GCA_964492225.1 uncultured Methanosarcinales archaeon | reverse complement strand
GAGCTTGTGGTGTAATTAGTGGAGGCTAGTTATCAGGGAGCGCATAAGTGAGGGTCAGCTCAAAAAATACAATGGACATGTCAAGACTTATCGAGGATATTGTAAAAGAACCAGTCAGTGAAAAGACAAATATCCAAGATCAGAGAGAAGAATAAAAACAATATCTATAAATTGAAATTTTTGAAATAGATAGCAAGGAAGACCGGTTTTTGCGAAAAATAAATATACATGACTTTTTAATCATAATTCTTCCTACTTAGATCAAATACTCGTACTGCACGTTTATCCCCGGGACAGGAATATGCGTAAACCTAAGCAATTTAATTGTTCGTGTTGTCTGTGACAAGTACTGCAATATCGTGATGCATCAATCATATATTCTGATTCCGGACGTACAAATGTAAAAATCCGGTTCTCATTCCAATATAACCATAATACTTATATACTCACAATATCCATACTTGGAGTCAAGTACATTAGTTATAAAATACGTATCCATTGCCCATATTTGGGTCATTGGTATACAGTTTATAATTGATGGTGCAACTACAAGCACTATATAAATGCTAGCTGGAGTTTGGTGGCTCTTCAAATCAACCAAACTCCAGAGATCAGCCAAAAGGCATAGTTCATGTGGCTTTGCGAGTATTTTAAGCTTACTGCACTTATGCCTCTGGCTTGCAGAGGAAGCCCGACGATGCAAGGACTCTTTGCATTGCTTGTGATGCTTGCTGTGCAATGATGATAGAGGAAATTACGATGAGTGCAAAATTAATATTATGGATCTTAATGATCATCCTTATTGCTTTTCCAACAATGGCAATTGAAAATGTTTCAGGTCCAATTGATATAGATACATTGGTCCAGGACCTATCTAATGAAAATATCACTATTAAAGTGAATGCTGTAAAAATCCTTGCTGGGATGGGGGAAACGGCTGTAAGTCCTTTGATAAATGCAACAAAGGATAAAAACCCAGACATTCGAGAGAATTCAGCTTATGCACTTGGAAAAATTGGAAGTACTAGGGCAATAGAACCTTTAATTGAACTATTAGGAGATGAACATAGCGAAGTTCAGACAGCAGCATCCTTATCTCTTGCAAAGATTGGTGTACCAGCTCTTGGTCCTGTATCCAGGATACTAAATGATAGTAATGAAAACTATAATTCAAAAATAAATGCAATAAGGATCTTAGGAGAAATGGGGGAGCTTGCTATTGAACCATTGATCAAGGTCCTTGGTACAGCAGATGGTCCTGATGCAGCTGACTCACTGGGTAATATTGGAGAGCCTGCAGTAAAGCCTCTTATAAGTCTACTTGCAGATAAGGACCCACAAGTAAGAGCAGATGCGGCAATGGCTTTGGGTAATACTAAAAGCAAGGAAGCAGTGGACCCTTTAATAAAGATGCTTGAAGATAAAGATCCCAGTGTAAGATCAAGATCTGCAATGGCACTTGGAAAGATTGGTGATGAAAAGGCCCTTGACCCCTTGACTCTTGTCTTGAAGGATAAGGATTTCCCTGTTGAACAAAATGCCCGTTTGGCAATTGAAAATATTAACAGTAAAGATGAAAATTATATCATTGCCACTTACGGAAAAGAAAGGGAATTTTACATTGAAGATGAGCGAAAAGAGTGGCTTGCTAAACTTGATATTATTGGAAGAAGTGCGAGGAGCGATATTGAAAAATTCGTTCAACCCAATGGTCCTGTCATTACTTATGGGTTAAATTACCAAGGGTATATTGTAGTAGAGTTTTTAAAGGATTCTGAAATTGATCCGTACCAGCTTGAGATTTACAATATAATTGATGCAGAAGCCAAGAGAAATGGAATTGCAGATATTCCAGTTCTATTCAAATATAGGGGCGTGATTCCGACCCAAGATGTCACAGGTGAAGGGTATGAAGATGAAACCGTTAGTATTCCGGGTTTTACAGTTCATTTGTTCTTACCTGCAATATATGCGTGCCTTTGGCTAACAAAAAGAACCAAGTATACAAAAGAATCAAGGAGTTAAAAAATATGGTAAAACCAAAGAAACTAATATTGGCACTTGCAATGTGTTTTGTATTATCGGGTCTTGCAACTGCTGGAATATCGGACAAGGACCACGGCGAGATACAGACATTTGATAAGGGGTCATTTGTATATATCCTGACAAACTACTCAGAACCAATACTTCCTGAGCATGTGATAGATATACAGGAAACCATGGTCCGTGACTTTAAGGCAAAGGCGGAAAATAAGGATAGAAAGATAATATATGCCCCTCCCTCGGTCGTTGATGGTGACCGCATCGTTGCTTTTTGTTTTATGCTCCGGGATGATGGAATAACAAGTCAATACATAGGAGTAGTGGGAGCCGATGATGGATCGACCATAAAGGGACAAGAGCAGTCAGTTTCAATTACACATAGAAATGCAGAGTCTTGGTACATCATAAACATACAGGGAGTGCAGGATATAGCGGTGAATGACACACAGAGCACGATGAACAGCATGCCTGATGCGGAGAACAATGCTAAAAAGGCTCCTGCTATTGGAATATGGGCTTGTGTACTGATAATAAGTATGATAGGTCTGAGCTTGAAAAGGAAATGATGCAAACAATTTGGCACATGGAACTTCTCAATAGGAGAATGTCTAATTAGAATTTCGCTTCATAACCTTTTCTCATTTCTTAGCATATCGGTCTTTTTGCGCCCATTTCAATAGTATTATTGAGTTGCCCAATAAAAACGCACGCGCATGTGGCGAAGGGCCCCAGTTTGACTATAAATGTGCACACGGTTTTGAAGTTTAGAAAGATCGTCTGATCAGAAATTGCTGAAATATGATAATTAGACAAACTCAATAGGACAAAACTATCAATAAAGAAGTAATAAAAGCAGTACATGCAATACAGGAGAATGCCAGGCAAGAGTGATGAGCTCTCTATACTGGGTTTTGGTGCAATGCGCCTGCCCACGCTCGAAGATGCTAGCATCGATGAGGAAAAAGCGATCCAGATGATCCGTTATGCCATCGATAATGGTGTCAACTATATAGATACTGCTTGGCCCTATCACATGGGAGAAAGTGAACTGCTCATCGGGCGTGCTCTTGGTGATGGATATCGGGAAAAGGTAAAGCTTGCCACAAAGTTACCACAGTGGTTAGTGAAGAAACCCGATGATATGGACAGATTTCTCAATACACAGCTGCAGAGACTGAACACCGACCAATTGGACTACTATCTTATACATAGCCTGGTGGGCAGTAGCTGGAGGAACATCCGGGAAATGGGTGTCGTGGAATTCCTCAACAGGGCAAAAGCAGACGGGCGTATCATTAACACAGGCTTCTCATACCACGGGTCAGCTGAGGATTTCATAGAAGTGGTAGACTCCTACGAATGGGATTTCTGCCAGATACAATATAACTTCTTGGACGAGAACTTTCAGGCAGGACGCAAGGGACTTGAATATGCAGCATCCCGCGGTCTTGGTGTCATAGTGATGGAGCCCTTGCGTGGTGGCAATCTTGCAGGACATATTCCTCCAGTGATAAGTGAAATTTGGGACAAGGCCGATACAAAGCGCAGCCCAGTCGAATGGGCACTACGCTGGGTGTGGGACCATCCAGAGGTCACAGTAGTACTATCCGGCATGAGCGAGCTCTCTCAGGTCAAAGAGAACATCCGCATAGCAGAACAGGCCTTTGCAGAGTCCTTGACAGCAAAGGAACTGCAACTTGTGAATGAGGTTGCCACAAAATATATGGAGCTGATGAAGATCCATTGTACAGACTGCCGATACTGCATGCCCTGCCCTTGCAACGTAGATATTCCTGCATGCTTTGAGACCTATAATAACCTTCATATGTTCGGAGGAGAGGAACGGCTAATGGTCATGTATGCTGCAAAACTTGGCGGGATACTCAGGGGGTCAACACAGGCCTTTGCATCCCAATGCAGCAAATGCGGTCATTGTGTTGAGCTTTGCCCCCAGCAGCTTCCCATTCCCGACCTGCTTGAACGTGTAGCAGAGAGATTCGAAGGACCAGGAATGGATGAAAGGATGGGGCTTGCAAGGAGCATGTTCATGAAAAGATAGGGACTTTGGGAAAAAGGGAAGAGCAGGGGACCATGGATAGGTACTGAAGACCCCACCGGAACAAACACTGGCCTGCCTTTGATCTTCCTTCCAACTT